>CAZCFU010000439.1:0-1410 GCA_964498005.1 uncultured Oscillospiraceae bacterium
TCCCAACGACCATCTTTTCGCTTGCGAATATTCCCTTCTCCATTTGCTCTGCGTTTTGCCATTGTGCAGCGCCTCCTTTCAGCGACACACAATACCATCTGCTGGCCTGAATATCCAGCGGGATTCGGTAGAGTTATCAATTTATTATCAATTGGTTTTGAGAAGCTTAAGCCGCTTTCTATTTATACATTTCCCCTGCCACACGGGGAGGGCATCAGCCCTCCCCGCACTGCTTTTCAATCCAGAGGAGGAATTTATCCTTTGGGACGATGATCCTGCTGCCGATCTTCATGGATGGGAATTCCCTGCTGTGCGCCAGCTCGTAGGCTCCGGCACGGCTGATACCCAGTACCTTCGCTAAGTCCGGCACTGACAGCATCAGAGGCAGATCATCATAGGTTTTATAGCTGGATTTATTCATCTGGGTTCGCCTCATCTTCACACAGCTTGAGTTGGTATCGGGCCGCATTTTCAAACGCGATGTAACCACCAGTCTTCTTCACATTCTGGATACACCGGCCCCGCATCTGCGCTAGAACCTCGGGTTCTGTATCCAACTCAGAGGCCAGAACATTCATCATCATATCCAGTTCTACGGCCAGTTTGAACAGTAGTCTGGAGATGTGCATCTCGCTGTCACGCACGGTCCCTCGGAATGCGGAGACCAGCATCGGCGGCAGGTATTGGATCGCATTTTCTGCGGAGACATATCCTGCGTAATATTTGGCTGCTTCCTCCAGGAATTCGCTCCGACTTTTGCAATTTGCTTGTTGAAGGGCTCCTTCAATCATTGCCAGCGTGGATGGATACATCCATACCGGGATTCGTTCCTTCTTTTCTCGTGTAAGTTCTGTTTGAACTTGAATTTTATCCATAATATCCTCCTTCATTGGGGTTAGACCACCCAGAAACCCCTTGATACTGTTGACTTTATGCAATATCCCGACCACCTGTCTCCATAAAACCAGGTAATTCCGACCACCCACTAAAACGTCCCAGACCCGCACTGCGGGGCTGTGTGACCCGGCAGGAGGTCGCAAGCGACCACCTGCCTTTATCCTGCACCGAAATCAACCGTTCAAATTTTGGGTAAGGACTGGCGGTATTGCCAAATTGCTCCTTGTTCAGCACCGGCCACAAACGGCTCAACACGGCATTTTAGGGATAGTCGGTGTCCGGGTGCTGCCCTGCCTTGAAAAGCGGCACACAGGGCTTCACAGGGGCAACGGTGGGGTATTGGGGCGGTGAGGCCGGAGTACCCTCCGAACCTCACGCCGCCGTTTTGATTTATACATTTCCCCCGTCACTGGGGAAGCTGCCATTCGCTGCGGTCCAGCAGGTAGTAGCGATTGCAGGTCTTGCAGTAGATTCTGAACATCCGCAGGCATTGGCAATGGTTCTAATCCTCGC
>CAZCFU010000440.1:0-1407 GCA_964498005.1 uncultured Oscillospiraceae bacterium
ATTCCCGGCTGCCCGCCTGATAGTCGATCTGGCTGCCCAGCTCACCCGCCTGGATCTGGGACGCCCCGGCCATCAGCGCGTCGATGGGCTGGGAGATCTTCCGCCGGAAGAACCGGAAGGTGAACCACAGCAGCAGCAGCAGGGACACCGCCATGGCCGCCAGCACATACTGGTAGGCGCTGAAGCCCGCCAGCAGCACGTCATAGTCTATCTCCACCTGCCCCCGCAGGGTGAAGTCCCGGGTGGACACCACAAATTCCAGTGTATTCTCTTTGGGCTGGGGCAGGGCGTCGCCCTTGATGAGAAGTACGGTGTCCGGGCCCAGCTCCACCGATACCGACGACGCCCAGGGCAGCAGGGACAGATCCTCAAAGTAATAGGGCAGATCCAGCGCCAACGCCAGGATCCCGATGGGCTGGTAGTCCGGGTCCATCAGGTTGCGCACCAGATAGACCTGCCCGCCGTGCTCCAAAAAGCCCACAGAGGTGTCCAGCCCCGCGGCCAGCTCCAGCACAGCGGGCAGGTCGCTCTGCCACCGCTCCCGCACCTGCCGGGTGGACAGCAGGCCGGAGCTGCCGTTCACCACTGTGAGGGACATATCCTCCGGATCCTCGGCAAAGCAGAACACGGTGTACCGGAACCGGCTGTCCGCCTGATACAGGCGGCTGAACAGGGAGTAGCACCGGCGGTATAACAGGGTGTACTCATGATCCCGGCAGTATTGGCTCCAGCCGTTGCGGAACTCGGGGTCATATGAGGGCAGGCGGGACGCCTCCACCGCGCTGGACACCCGGTCGGCCCCCATTTGAAGGTTGAGCTGGAATTGCTCGGCGGCTTGCTTTTCCTGCTGGGCCAGGCCCTGGGTGAGGTAGCCCCCCAGCACGACGGCGGCCAGGATCATGGGCAGCAGCCAGCACAGCAGGATGATAAAGGTCATCTGTCCCCGCAGGGAACGGTTTCCTTTGACGCGCGCCATGGTCGCCCTCCTTTCGTTTAGGATCATATTGTACCATGCTTTTGCGGCGGTTTCCAGGCTTGGGCAAAAAGCAGAGGGCCGCGGCGCGGCCCCCTGCCTGCTTATTCGATGTTCCGGCCGGTCAGCCCCAGGAACGCCTCCATTTTCGCGGCCACCCCGGCGGCGTGGCCGGTGGTGTCCATCTCACAGAACACCCGCAGCAGCGGCTCCGTGCCGGAGAACCGGGCGACTACCCAGCCGCCATCCTTGAAATATACCTTGCAGCCGTCGGCATAGCTCACCTTTTCGATCTCCACGCCGAAATCGGGCAGGAGCTTGTCCTCCATCAGCAGCTTGTTGATGCGGACCTTTTCCTCTTGGCCGAAGCGGTAGCCCTGCTCCACCATCTCATAGGAGCCGCAGCGCTCCACGATCTCCTCGTACAGCTCGGA
>CAZCFU010000441.1:0-1404 GCA_964498005.1 uncultured Oscillospiraceae bacterium
CGGCCCCAGCTATGAGCCGGCCACGTGCCGGTTCCCCATGGCCATGGCCGCCTGAGAAACATTGGAAGGAGCGTCAGAGGACTGTAACAGTCCTTTGGCGCTCCCATTTTTTATGAAAGGGGTTCCTTATGAACGATTACAAAGCTGTGCTCAGCGGAATGAAGCTCAGCCAGCGCATTGTAGACTGTCTGGAGACAGTAGCACCTGCGGAGCATCAGTTCGACGAACGGGCGAAAGCTATCCGTGCCGCGAATGATATCCTGCAAGGTCGGTCTACGCGGTCTGTGACCGAACTGCTGGCAGAGTTGGAGAAATGTGACACTGAGCAAATGGAAAATGTTCGGAACAACATCCGGGATTTTATGCAGCAGATGGCGTTGCTGACTCAGGTTTATAACAAACGCTGTGGCAACGAGCAGCTTAAATTCAACCGATGCCGAAACACAGCCGACGGAACAACTCTGAAAGTCATTAACCAGGAGATATACGATCAAGCTGTGAAGCAGGGCTTTCCGCAGGATTTTTTCCGCTGCTCCTCCTTCAACAAGGTTGTATTTTACTGCTTGCCGGACCACGCGGATTTCTCTATGTCTGAACTGCTTAACTGTAAATTTGCCGTGTGCAGAATCAGTAAGGCAACCTTCTCAAAAGCATATATTTTTGACACGGAGTTCTATTCGTCGGTTCTAAACCATGTGGATTTCTGTGGCGCAACCATGTCTTATATCAGTTTCAGAGACTGCGAGCTGTCTCATGTAATGCTGCAAATGGCAAAGCTGAAAGTCTGCTCCACCATCGACTGCACCATGGACGGGGTAGACTTCGCGGGAGCTACACTGGACGGCTGTACCTTTGGGCGTGTGACTGCGGGCACCATCCGCAACCTGAACGGAGCCATGATCACCCAGGGCGGCGCCACCGAGGAGGAGTGCCGCCGGAACCGGGAGGCAATCTACCGGGCGCTCGGTATAAAGGAGGAGGCCGCATGAACCGCGCTGAACCAGTGCGTCCCAAGGACTGGACCTGTTTCCAGTGCCATCGGTGCGGCAACTGCTGCCGGGGGCTGGAAAATCAGCTCATGCTGGAACCTCTGGACGCCTATCACCTGGCCCGGCTGCTCCGTGAGCAGGGCCAGGCGTCCTCTATCGACGATGTGTACACGCGCTGCGCCCACCCCGATCTGCTGGAGGGCTATCTGCCCATCTACATGATGAACACAGAGGGGCCGGACCACGCCTGCGTCTTTTTGAAGGATGGCCGGTGCTCCGTCTATGAGGGCAGGCCCCATGTCTGCCGGATTTATCCGTTCAGTGTGCGGCCCGGACAGCGAGGGAGAACCTTCGAGTTCTACCGCTGCGTCGATCAACACGCGGCGCATTTTTCCGGCAGCCGGATACAGGTGAA
>CAZCFU010000442.1:0-1397 GCA_964498005.1 uncultured Oscillospiraceae bacterium
AGGACTTGGACGCCTGTCCGCCGGTGTTGGAGTACACCTCGGTGTCGAACACGAAGATGTTCACGTCCTCGCCGGAGGCCAGAACATGATCCAGTCCGCCGTAACCGATGTCGTAGGCCCAGCCGTCGCCGCCGAAGATCCACACGGACTTCTTGTTCAGGTAGTCCTTCTCAGCCAGGATCTCCTGGATCAGCTTGCAGGCGTCGCACTCGCAGTATTCCTTGCCGGCGGCCTTCAGCTCCTTGCCGTAGGCCTGGACTTCCTCCTTGGGGCAGGCGATCAGCTCGTCCACGGTGCACAGGCCCTCTTCCAGGGCGGCGATATACGCCTTGGTGGCCTCCTGGTTGGCCTCGCCGTCGTCCATGGTGTCCAGCCACTTCTGGGCGGCCTCCTTCAGGGGCGCGTAAGTCCAGTCAACGGCGATCAGGGCGCGGGTCTTGTCGGCCAGGGCGTTGCGGATGGCCTTCTGGCCCAGGTGGATGCCCAGGCCGTGCTCGGCGTTATCCTCGAACAGGGAGTTGGCCCAGGCCACGCCCTTGCCGTCCTTGTTGACGGTGTAGGGAGAGGTAGCGGCCGGACCGCCCCAGATAGAGGAACAGCCGGTGGCGTTGGACACGTACATACGGTCGCCGCAGACCTGGGTGACCAGGCGGGCGTAAGCGGTCTCGGCACAGCCGGCGCAGGAGCCGGAGAACTCCAGCAGGGGCTGCTTGAACTGGCTGTCCTTGACGGAAGCGACACCCTCCATGTCGGCCTTGGGGGCAACCTTGGCCACCATGTAGTCGAAAGCGGGCTGACGGCCGGCTTCCTGCTCCAGGGGAACCATCTTCAGGCTCTTGGTCGGGCAGACGCCCACACAGACGGAGCAGCCCATGCAGTCCATGGCGCTGACGGCCAGGGAGTACTTGTACACGCCCTTGCCCTTGCCAGCCTTGACGTCCACGATCTGGGCGCACTCGGGAGCGGCCTTGGCCTCCTCCTCGGTGAGCGCGAAGGGACGGATGGTGGCGTGGGGGCAGACGTAGGCGCACATATTGCACTGCACGCAGGTGTCGGAGTTCCAGGCGGGAACGCTGACGGCCACGCCGCGCTTCTCATAGGCGGCGGCGCCCTGCTGGAAGGTGCCGTCCACGTACTTCTCGAAGGCGGACACGGGCAGGCTGTCGCCGTCCATGCGGCCCACGGGCTCCATGACGTTCTCCACCATCTCCACGGTCTCGGGACGGCCCTCCAGGTGCTCGCCCTTGTCCTCGTCCTGGGCGGTGGCCCAGGAGGCGGGGACCTCGAACTTCTTAAAGGCAGAAGCGCCGATGTCGATGGCCTTGTGGTTCATATCCACCACGTCCTGGCCCTTCTTCAGGTAGGAGTGGGTGGCGGCGTCCTTCATGTAGCCGATG
>CAZCFU010000443.1:0-1396 GCA_964498005.1 uncultured Oscillospiraceae bacterium
ATCCAGGCGGGTGAGCTGGGCAGCCAGATCGACTATCAGGCGGGCAGCCGGGAATTTGAATACCTCACCGATTCCTTTAACCGGATGTCCGCCCAGCTGCAAAGCCAGTTTACCCGCCTCTACCAGGAGGAGTTGGCCCGGAAGGACGCCCAGATCAAGGCACTGCAATCCCACATCAACCCCCACTTCCTCAACAACACCCTGGAGAGCATCAACTGGCAGGCCCGCATGAACGGGGACGCCAAGGTCTCCCGGATGATCGAGGCGCTGTCCACCGTGCTGGACGCCGCCCTGGACCGCAAGGGCCGGCCAGAGGTGCGTCTGGCCGAGGAGATGACCTACGTCAACGCCTACCTCTATATTGTCAAGCAGCGCTTCGGCAAGCGGCTGTCGGTGGACGTACACCTCCCCGACGAGCTGATGGACTGCCGGGTGCCCCGGCTGATCCTCCAGCCGGTGATCGAGAACGCGGTGGAGCACGGCGTGGGCCCCGGCGGGCAGGGTAATATCGCCCTGCGGGGCTTCCTGCTGGAGGGCTTCCTGATCCTGGAGGTGGAAAACGACGGCGGTATGACCCCGCAGGACGAGGAGTACATCGCCCGCCTGCTATCTCCCGACTACGACACGGCCGGTGAGCCGTCCGGCAACATCGGCATCGCCAATGTGGATCTGCGCCTGCGGATCCTCTACGGACGGCCGTGCGGCCTGTCCATCTTCCGGGGGGAGGGCAGCGCGGTAGTTGCCCGGCTCACCATCGCCCTTGCCGACCCTTGTGATTTTAGCCCAACAAGTACGGACAACAAATAGCAATTTTGGTTATTTATTCTGTATCCGATTGAGTGTATTATGAGATTGTACAAAAGTCTGTGGCTGTACAAGGAAAAAATAGGAGGTTATACCATGAAAAAGAACCGTATTCTTGCGTTGATCATGTCCGGCGCCCTGATGCTGGGCCTGCTGGCGGGCTGCTCCGGCAAAAGCGACAGCAACTCCCCCGGCGGTAATGACCCTGCCGCTCCCGCCGGCGGCGTAGAGCTCAATGTCGTCACCTCTTACGGCGGCGACGACGGCAACCGCAAGCAGTATGAGGCCGCTGTGAAGTCCTACGAGGAGGCCACCGGCAACAAGGTGCAGGACGCCTCCGCCACCTCCAACGAGGAGTGGAAGGCCAAGGTGCTCACCGACTTTGAGACCGGCACCGAGCCCGACGTGCTGTTCTTCTTCACCAACGCCGATGCCGAGCCCTTCATCACCGGCGGCAAGGTGGTCGACATCGCCACCATCCGCGCCGAGTACCCCGACTATGCCGGCAATATGCGCGACTCCATGATGGCCGTGGCCTCCGACGGCAAGAACTACGCCGTCCCCTCCTCCGGCTTCTGGGAGAATATGTTCG
>CAZCFU010000444.1:0-1393 GCA_964498005.1 uncultured Oscillospiraceae bacterium
AACAACGTTCGGTTGTCCCGGTGCTTCTTTTTTGTTTCGGACATTCTGCGTCAGGTTATTGATCATGGAGGAGTCATATCATCCACAAATGCGAAAGGGCCAAAGAAATTGCCATTTTTCCTCCCCTATGAAAAACGGGACCTCTTTTCTTTTTCCGAGATTCCTATCCCGGCGAGTGAAATTGCAAAGCGTCTGAATGATCTGGCAGATCAGAACGCTATGAAAAAATGTCCTATGCGGTGATAACTTCATGGCTTTCAGAAATTAGAGTACTTGATTTGATTGTTCTTCCATCCGGAAAGACGACGAAGCATCCAACGCCGGACGGGGCAAAACTTGGAATCACAGTAGAGGAACGAATGGGATCACAAGGTCCTTATCAGGTTGTAGTATATGATACACAAGCGCAGCATTTTATCATAGATAACCTTGATGCAATCCTGGAGTCAGAGCGTACAAAAACCGAGATGCAGGGAAAGCCCTGGGTTCAAGCACATGACGATTGCCTGAAGGATTTATACCAAAAAGGAGTTCCTCTAAGCGAAATTGCGGTTACTTTGAAACGCAATTCAGGTGCGATTCGAGCCAGACTGAAAAAACTCGGCTTAGTTGAGAAAAGTCAGGATACCTAACACAAGTCAGGAGGGAGAAGTATGGCCTTGATCAAATGCCCGGAGTGCGGCCGTTCTATTTCTGACAAAGCTGAAATGTGCCCGCACTGCGGGTTACCGGCGGCGTACTTCGCTTCCCCTCAGGCGGAAGCAATTGTTTCCCATGATAAGGAAATTGATTATAAAAATGTGGGGAATCTGCTGCTGTCGTTTGATCGGGATTATGCCGTGCTTTTTGCTGCGGATCATTACATCTCCCATCGGGACGAGAAATGGCTGCGCAGCACCTATGGAACATATTATTTTGAACTGAAAAATAAGCTGATCTTTCAGTATGTATGCAATAACGCCTCCACATTCCGTGTGGATATTGGCACCTTAAAGCAATTTCTGAGCAAAATGCACACATTAGACACCGATATTACAACCCACAATACCAACTATGTGAACCGGACACTTGCCAGAGAAAAAACATATTTTGACAACATCTTAAAAGATATTGACCCCGGTATTAAGCTGGACGAGGAACAGCGGCGGGCTGTGATTACAGATGACGACTACTGTCTCCTTGTTGCGGGTGCAGGCGCCGGTAAGACAACCACCATGGCGGCAAAGGTGAAATATCTGGTCGAGCGGAAACAAATCAATCCCCGAGAGATCATTGTCATCTCATATACGAACAAGGCCATCGGGGAACTTCAGGAGCGCATCAACAAAGGACTGGGAATCCCAGCGAAAATCTGTACCTTTCACTCCTTTGCCTTCGATATTGTAAAACAGTT
>CAZCFU010000445.1:0-1392 GCA_964498005.1 uncultured Oscillospiraceae bacterium
TGCGCTGCTGGGCCCGGCGGCGCTGGATCTCCTTGATCTTCCCCTTCACCTGGGGGTCGCCTTCCATCTGTTTGTATTCCTCTTTGACCTCCTGCTTGGTCATTTTCATCTGCCGCTCATAGTCCCACCACTGGTAGAAGAAGTCCAGGGCGGCCACCGCCACGAAGGCGATGCAGATGCGCATCACCATCCCCCCCGCCACCTGCACCAGGTGGGCCACGGCAACGGTCAGGTCGGTGTACAGGTAGCGCGAGCTCTCCAGGAACATATCCCGGATGCTCAGGAAGATGATGACCATCAGGATGGCGATCTTAATGAGATTCTTCAGCGTCTCAACGAGACTTTTTAGGGAAAACAGCCGCTTGAATCCCTCTAAGGGATTGAGTCGGCTGAATTTTGGCTTCATTGATTCCGTGCTGACCAAAAACCTGGTCTGGGCGAAGGTGGCCGCCACAGCGGCCAGAATGGCCACCGCCGCCACGATGCCCACGGTCTTGAGGATGACCATGATGCCCTGGACCTCCAGCTCGCCGGCCAGACCGGCCACCTCCCGGGGCTCCTCCCCCACGGTGGTCAGGCAAAGGGCCATAAAGCCCCCCAATTGGTCGGTAAACGCGCCGGTGAGCAGCCACAATGTGGCAAAAGTGGTCAGCAGGCCGGCCACCGCCACCGCGTCCTGGCTCTTAAAGACGTTGCCTTTCTTTCGTTCGTCCCGTCGTTTTTTCGGGGTCGCTTTTTCTGTTTTATTCCCCTCGGGCAACGTCTGTCCCCCCTTTGAGCCGCGCGTTCCCGCTCCTCAGAAGGGTGGAGGATGGGATCATGTGAGTGTGTACCGTCAGGATCATCCGGTCAGGGCCAGGATATCGTGGAGCGCGTTGAGCATGGCCCCCTCCGCCTGGAGGAGGAATTCACCGAAGGGGATAAGCAGCACCAGCAGCAGCGCCAGTCCCACGATGACCTTTAGCTCAATGTTGATGGCGAACACGTTGATCTGGGGGATAACTTTCATCAGCACCCCCATGCCCACCTGGGCGATGAGCTCCGCCGCGAGTATGGGCATACACAGCTTCACGCCCAGCAAAGTACACTCCACGAACAGCTCCAGGAGCAAATTGTAGGCGGGCAGGCCGATAGACACCATCCCCAGGGGCACGACGTCCTGCGACGTAAGGAACAGCCGCAGCAGCGTGAGATGGCCGCCCCCCGCGAAAAACAGCAGGGTCATCAGGATATTCAGCAGCTGCCCGGTCACCGACAGATTGGAGGACGAGCCCGGGTCATACATCTGGTTCATGGTCATGCCCATCTGGGTATCGACCATGGAGCCCGCCAGCTGGGGGATATAGAAGAAAAAGTTCACCGCGATCCCCAGCAAAAAGCCCACCGCGATCT
>CAZCFU010000446.1:0-1385 GCA_964498005.1 uncultured Oscillospiraceae bacterium
CATCCGGGTCTGGGGGCCCATCTGGATGGAGATCATCCGGGTCAGCTCCAGGTCGTGGAGCTTCTTCTCAAAGCGGTTGCACAGGTTGGCGTAGTCGTTGTACCGCTGGGCGTCCTCCTGGGAGCCGGAGGCGGCGGCTTTCTTGCGCATCTCCTCCAGCGTCTCGTTCCGGGCCTTCATCAGCGCCTTCTTGCCCGCCAGGATATACATGGTCAACTCCTTATAATACTTGGTGTTCAGGTCATACATCTGATCCAGCATGGCGATGTCCTTCATCAGCGTGACCTGGTGGCCCTCCAGGATGGAGGCGATCTTGTCCACGTTGACCTCCGCCTTGTCGTAGCTGGCCTTCATGGCGGTGAACTCGTTTTTCTTCTTCTGGAAGAAGCCGGCGATGCCCTTCTTCTCCTGCTGGCCGAAGGTTTTCAGCTCCACCACCAGGGAGGACAGGGCCTCGCCCACCTCGCCCAGATCCTTGGTGCGCACGTTGTTCAGCGCGTTCTCCGAGAACCCGGCGATGTTCTTCTGGGCGGCGGCGCCGTACTGGAGCACCTGGGTGGAGTCGGTGATGTCGATCTTCTCGGCGAAGTCGTTGACGATCTTCCGCTCCGCCTCGGTGAGCTGGCTCTCGTCCAGCTGGATGGCCTGGGCGTCCCGGGCGGCCTGGACCGCGGCGGCGTCATCCGGGGTGATGCTGTTCTCCAGGGTCAGTTTGGGGGCCTCGGGAGCGGCGGGGACAGCGGCTTCAGCCGCCTGGGCGGCAGCGGCCGCCGCGGCGGAGCCGGTGGGATCCAGGGTCAGCTCGGGCATCATGTTCAGTTCATCGCTCATGGTCTTTCTCCTCCGAATCTTGATATGGGTCGTCGTCAAATAGGATCGGGTCGTCCGCGAATTTGGGCGGGGCGGCAAAGGGATCCAGAATGGTATCTTCCGGGGCTTTTTGATAGGTTTTCCACAGGTTGGCGGCGGTCAGCGTGCTCAGCACCAGCATGAGCAGCAAAAACAGGTTGAACTCAGCCAGCCGCCGCGCGAACGCCGCCGCCATGGAGGCGGCGGCCAGCGTCCACACGATGGCCAGTGTCCGGTAGCCCTTCTTGGGTATGGTCTTTTTCATCACTCGCTCCTCACTGGCCGCCCAGGGTCATGCCGCCCAGCCCCTCCTGGGCCAGCATCTGCTCCATAACGGTGATCTCGGCGGACACGTCCATGGCCTCCTCGCCGTAGAGGTCGTCCAGCTGGCGGGTGAAGGCGGCGCAGACGGTGTCCAGCATATCCTCGATTTTGCCCTTGGTGCCGTCGATGTTGGCCCCGGACACGCCGGCGGCGTCCATCCGGTCATAGGCGTTGAGCAGCTTCAGCGTGGTGGGCAGGTAGTAGTTCATGAA
>CAZCFU010000447.1:0-1381 GCA_964498005.1 uncultured Oscillospiraceae bacterium
ACTTCGTATGTTCAAGGAGGAAAACAACAAATGGCAGCTCAGAAAGAAATGATCCGCATCCGGCTGAAGGCCTATGACCATCAGCTCATCGACCAGGCGGCTGAGAAGATCGTCGACACCGCCAAGCGCAGCGGCGCCGAGGTCTCCGGCCCCATCCCCCTGCCCACCAAGAAGGAAACCGTCACCATCCTGCGCGCCGCCCACAAGTACAAGGACAGCCGCGAGCAGTTCGAGCGCCGCACCCACAAGCGGCTCATCGACGTCATCAAGCCCTCCCCCAAGACCGTGGAGGCCCTGATGTCTCTCGAACTTCCTGCTGGTGTTGAGATCGAAATCAAGCTGTAAGAAGCGCATTACCAAGTTTGTACCGCAGTCCGCCGCGTTTTGAGGCGGACGGGTCATGTCGGCCGAGCAATGGCAGCCCAATGGCCACCTCGCCCGACCAATAACCTTAACAAGGAGGAATACACATGGAAAAGGCCATCATCGGCAAGAAGGTGGGTATGACCCAAATCTTCGACGAAGCCGGTAAGGTCATCCCGGTCACCGTCATCCAGGCGGGCCCCTGCACCGTGGTGCAGAAGAAGACCGAGGAAAAGGACGGCTACACCGCCGTCCAGCTGGGATTTGATGAAGTCCCGGAGAAGAAGCTGACCAAGCCCGAGGCGGGCCACAGCAAGAAGTCCGGCAAGTGCCTGCGGGTGCTCAAGGAGTTCAAGCTGGACAACGCCGCTGAGCTGAACGTGGGCGACGAGCTCACCGCCACCGTGTTCGCCCCCGGCGACCGGGTGGACATCACCGGCATCAGCAAGGGCCACGGCTACCAGGGCGCTGTGAAGCGCTGCGGCGGCCACGTGCAGAAGAATTCCCACGGCGGCGGCCCCGTCCACCGCCATTCCGGCTCCATGGGCTCCAGCACCGACCCCTCCCGCATCTTTAAGGGACACAACGGCGCCGGCCAGATGGGCAACGAGCAGGTCACCGTCATGAACCTGGACGTGGTCCAGGTGGACGAGGAGCTGGGCGTCATCGCCGTGCGCGGCGCGGTACCCGGACCCCGGGGCGGCGTGGTCGCGCTGAAGAGCAGCGCCAAGAAGCTGGCCGTGAAGCACGCTGTCGAGGGCACCGGGCGCGTCAACCCGCAGAAGCAGTCCGCCCGCGTCAACCCGCAGAAGGCCTCTGCGCGTAACAAGTGAGAAAGGAGAGAATGACAAATGCCTAAAGCGAACCTTTTCAATATGGCCGGTAAGCAGATCGGCGAGGTCGAGCTCTCCGAGGCCATCTTCGGCATCGAGCCCAACCAGTACGTGGTTCACGACGTGGTCAAGAACCACCTGGCCAACTGCCGTCAGGGCACCCAGAGCAGCCTGACCCGCGCCGA
>CAZCFU010000448.1:0-1378 GCA_964498005.1 uncultured Oscillospiraceae bacterium
TCGGGCAGGAACATCAGCAGCAGCGCCTTGAGGAAGGTCACAAAATAGCTGAACAGCAGGAACAGACCGCCCTTACGCACCCACTCGGCCAGCGCCGGATGTTTTTCGGCAAAGCCGTTCCACCAGTTTTTCAAGCCGTCCATATTTACGACCTCCTTTTAATGAATAGCGTCCGCGGCCTTACGGCGCTTGCCAGAGCGGAAGAACCCGCCGATGATAGCGCCCATGCCCTTGAAGAAATGGCCGTTGCACACGGTCAAAATGCCCTCAGCCATCTCCATGGTGCACATACCGCCTGCCATCTTAGCAATCCCACGGAAGGGCATGTTGTAAATGAACGTGATGTTCAGGTCGGGCTCGCCCTTCTCGATGCTCTTGTTGAGCATGTTGGTCATGATCTTATACGCGAACCTGGCAATACCACTTTTGGCGTAGTAGAGCTGGCAGATGGCATCGTTCATGTCCAGAATGCCGCTCCAATTGCCGTTCGGGATGGGACGGCCCAACAGGGCTTCGAACTCAGCGTCAGAGATATTCTTGATGTTGCCAGCAAAGTATTTGGCAAATTTGGCCTTGTCATAGGGGCTGGCGGCCTCGGTGCCTTGGACGGTCACCTTGCCGGACAGCTTGATGTCCGCGCAGGACGCACCGATGAGGATGTTCCATTCGCCGCCCTCGATCTCGAACTGGTTGGTGTTCACGTTAAAATAGCGGAACGCCTTGTCGTCCAGCTTGATGGTGACCTTCTTGGACTCGCCGACCTTGAGGAACACCTTCTGGAAGCCCTTGAGCTCCTTAGCGGGGCGGAACACCTCGCCGTTAGTTTTGGAGACGTACAGCTGGGCCACCTCCGCGCCGTCTATCTTGCCGGTGTTTTTGATGGTGAACGCGGCCTCCTTGTCGGTGACAGTGAGGTCGGAATACTCGAAGGTGGTGTAGCTCAGGCCGAAGCCGAAGGGGAACAGGACGGGCACCTTTGCCGTCTCAAAATAACGATAGCCCACGAACAGGCTCTCACGGTACTCGGCGGTGCGCTCCTTGGTGGGGAAGTAGGGAGAAGAGGACACGTCCTCATATTTAACGGGGTAGCTCTCCGCCAGCTTTCCGGAGGGGTTGATCTGGCCCATGATGGCCTTCAAGACAGAGGAAGCGCCCGCCTGGCCGCAGAGGTAGCCGTGGACCAGAGCCTTGCACTTGTCAAGCCAAGGCATTTCCACGGCGGACCCGGCGGACATGACCGCCACCACGTTGGGATTCACCGCCGCCACGGCCTCGAGCAGATCCACCTGGCTCTGGGGGAGCCGCATGTGGGCGCGGTCCAGGCCCTCGGATTCGCTGATCTCGTCCAGGCCGATGTACAGCAGAACGATGTCCGCTT
>CAZCFU010000449.1:0-1369 GCA_964498005.1 uncultured Oscillospiraceae bacterium
ACCCCCATTCCTCTGACACGGGCATCCATGCTGCCAGCTATGGTGGGCTGTGGCAATGTGTTGTGCAGGGCTTCGGCGGTCTGCGGATGCTGGGCGGGAAGCTGCGCATCAGCCCTAATCTGCCCAAGGTGTGGAACAAGCTGAGCTACACCCTGCTGTGGAAGGGTCAGAAACTGGCGGTGACGGTGACGCCGGAGCAGGTGGAGATGGTGAACCAGACCGGTAGCGCGCCCATTTCGCTGGAGGTGTGGGGGCAGGAATATACTATTGAGCAGGAATTAGTTCTGCCGCGCAAATCTGTGTAACTCTGACCACACTGTCCTATCGCAAATGCTCAGATTTATTCAGAATCTTCATATGCACAAGAGTAGTCCAAAGGTAATGGACGTGAGCAATCTTTTCTTGTCCCGTTTTGTCAAACAAGAGAGATGATGATATGGCACCTTTGATCGGTGGTCCATGAGCAGACCACACTGGCAAGTCCTTCTGCTCTGTATTTTTAACGAGGTACGAACGACCTTACAGTTGTTCGTACCTCGTTTTTTATTCGACAGCCTATCCCAATATCCCCTATCAAATTATAGAGGATATTGGGATAGACTGTCGAACTATTTGACTGGCCTGAGCGAATTTTCTCCAAACAGCAAGAAAAGGCGGAAACAATTTACAAAATATTCAAATTTGGTCGGGAAATGGCGGTTCTATCATTACCCACCCATTCTCGCACAGTGGAGTCCATATATAGCAAAGTATCCGTGATCTCCAGTCTCGCCCGCATAACCCAGATTATGAGATTGGAGTGTATATACATATGAACTATGACCTGAAAGAATGCGGGAAGCGTATCCAGCAGCTCCGCATCCGGCGCAACTACTCACAGCAGCAACTCGCAAAAGAACTGAATATCGACAGAAGCCACTTGAGTCATATTGAATCCGGAGAACGAGGTAACTCTTTGGATCTGCTTGTCCAATTTTCTGAGTTCTTTCATGTATCCCTGGATTATATTGTTTTGGGCAAAAGTGAAGGGAATTTATGGAACTTTGAAAAGCGGGAGCAGCTGAAATGTGAACTTTCCGATTTAATTGGACAGTTGAAAGCATTTCAATCTGCTCTTTGATGCAGATGTGTCTAACAGCCACTGAAATGTGTCTACTGCGCTACATACAAATAGGGCAAGACATATTACAATAAAAGTACAGCCGCAAGGCTCTGCACTTTGACAATTTCACATCAGCAGTACGGGTAACCACCCGGACAGACGAGCGTTCCGCAGCGCACGCAGAGACCCGTAGGGGGCAACAGTCCCTTACGGCGAGCGAGAATGCCACCTGCGCGGGGCGGCCTTTGGCATGGCCGCCAGCACTGA
>CAZCFU010000450.1:0-1361 GCA_964498005.1 uncultured Oscillospiraceae bacterium
GCGGGAGGCTCGGGCTTGTCGGCCACCAGGGACTCGGTGGTCAGCAGCACGGCGGCCACGGAGGCGGCGTTCTCCAAAGCGGAGCGGGTCACCTTGGTGGGATCCACGATGCCGGAGGAGATCATGTCGCAGTACTCCTCCTTGTAGGCGTCGAAGCCATAGCCGTTCTTACCGGCGGACTTCACACGCTCCAGCACCACGGAGCCGTCGATGCCGGCGTTGGCGGCGATCTGCTTCATGGGCTCGGTCAGGGCCTTGGCCACGATGTTGGCGCCGGTCTTCTCGTCGCCCTCCAGGGTGCCCACCAGCTTCTCCACGGCGGGGATGGCGTCCACATAGGCGGTGCCGCCGCCGGCCACGATGCCCTCTTCCACAGCGGCGCGGGTGGCGTTCAGCGCGTCCTCGATGCGCAGCTTCTTCTCCTTCATCTCGGCCTCGGTGGCAGCGCCCACGCGGATGATGGCCACGCCGCCGGCCAGCTTGGCCAGGCGCTCCTGGAGCTTCTCCTTGTCGTAGTCGGAGGTGGTGGTCTCGATGGCCTTGCGGATCTGGCCCACGCGGGCGGAGATGGCGTCGGAGGAGCCCTCGCCGTCCACGATGATGGTGGTCTCCTTTTGGACCTTCACCTGACGGGCGCGGCCCAGCATATCCATGGTGGCCTCCTTGACCTCCATGCCCAGGTCGGAGGAGATCACGGTGCCGCCGGTGAGGATGGCGATATCCTCCAGCATCTCCTTGCGGCGGTCGCCGAAGCCGGGGGCCTTGATGCAGCACACGTTCAGGGTGCCGCGCAGCTTGTTGACCAGCAGGGTGGACAGGGCGTCGCCCTCCACGTCCTCGGCCACGATGAGCAGGCGGCGGCCGGACTGGGCCACCTGCTCCAGGATGGGCAGCAGATCCTGGATGGAGGAGATCTTCTTGTCGGTGAGCAGGATGAGGGCGTCGTCCAGCACGGCCTCCATCTTCTCGGTGTCGGTGACCATATAGGGGGTGATGTAGCCCCGGTCCAGCTGCATACCCTCGACGACCTCGCTGTAGGTCTCGGCGGTCTTGGACTCCTCCACGGTGATGACGCCGTCGTGGCTGACCTTCTCCATGGCCTCGGCGATCAGGGTGCCGATGGCCTCGTCGCTGGAGGAGATAGCGCCCACGCGGGCGATGTCGGAGGTGCCGGAAACGGGCTTGGAGTGGCCCTTGATGGCCTCGATGGCGGTCTCGGTGGCCTTGGAGATGCCCTTCTTCATGACCATGGGGTTGGCCCCGGCGGCCAGGTTCTTCAAGCCCTCGCGGATGATGGCCTGGGCCAGCAGGGTGGCGGTGGTGGTGCCGTCGCCGGCCACGTCGTTGGTCTTGGTGGAGAC
>CAZCFU010000451.1:0-1359 GCA_964498005.1 uncultured Oscillospiraceae bacterium
TCCTGCATATCGCGGTAGTGGTCCTCCAGCCGCTTGCACACGTCCTCAAACTGGGCGAAGGCCTCGGGGAACTTCTCGGCCATCTCGGCGATGGGCATGGGGGTGCGCACGCCGGCCACCACGTCCTCGCCCTGGGCGTTGGTCAGGAACTCGCCGAACAGCTTCTTCTCGCCGGTGGCGGGGTTGCGGGTGAAGGCCACGCCGGTGCCGCAGTCGTCGCCCATGTTGCCGAAGGCCATGGACTGGACGTTGACGGCGGTGCCCCAGGAGTAGGGGATGTCGTTGTCCCGGCGGTAGACGTTGGCGCGGGGGTTGTCCCAGGAGCGGAACACGGCCTTGATGGCGCCCATCAGCTGCTCCTTGGGGTCGGAGGGGAAGTCGGAGCCGATCTTGGCCTTGTACTCGGCCTTGAACTGGCCGGCCAGCTCCTTCAGGTCGTCGGCGGTGAGCTCCACGTCCTGGGTGACGCCCTTCTTCTCCTTCATCTGGTCGATGAGCTGCTCGAAGTACTTCTTGCCCACCTCCATGACCACGTCGGAGTACATCTGGATGAAGCGGCGGTAGCAGTCCCAGGCCCAGCGGGGGTTGTTGGACTGCTTGGCGATGACGTCCACCACCTCTTCGTTGAGGCCCAGGTTCAGGATGGTGTCCATCATGCCGGGCATGGAGGCCCGGGCGCCGGAGCGGACGGACACCAGCAGGGGGTTCTCCTTGTCGCCGAACTTCTTGCCGGTGATCTCCTCCATCTTAACGATATACTCCATGATCTCGGCCTGGATCTCGTCGTTGATTTTCTGTCCGTCCTCATAATACTGGGTACACGCCTCGGTGGTGATGGTGAAGCCCTGGGGCACGGGCATACCGATGTTGGTCATCTCGGCCAGGTTGGCGCCCTTGCCGCCCAGGAGCTCGCGCATATTGGCGTTGCCCTCTGAGAACAGATAGACGTACTTGTGAGCCATTGTACATTCCTCCAATTTTTATCGAATGTGTGAAGAAAGCCGCGCAAATGATAAAAGCGCTGTGTCAATAATGATATTTTATCAGAACGGGAGGGAATGGTCAAGTAAGACTTGCCATGCTTTTCATTTTTTCCCAGGGGCAGAACGTCGAATCTTCAGCGCGATATGGAAAAATCTGCTGTGCCGCCGTCCATTCCGCCATGTGACATATTACAAAAAAGAGGTTTCGGACATGGAGAAACCTGTTTTCTGCGCTGAAAATTTGCGTCCGCGCGGAAAAGCGTTGACAAAAATCGGGTTTGTGCTATACTGAAACCCGTAATCGAGAGGACAAAGACGTTCCGGACCGGTCGGGTTTGGAACGCTTTTTTATGTCTCAGATCGTCCCAGGCACGTT
>CAZCFU010000452.1:0-1354 GCA_964498005.1 uncultured Oscillospiraceae bacterium
AACAGGGTGGTCTGGATGTTCAGGGGCAGGCCGTACTGGCTGTTGACGATGATGGGCACCAGGATGGTGGCCCCGAACATGGCGAACATATGCTGCAGGCCCAGGATCAGCATCTTGGGCACGCCCAGGGTGCGGGCGTCGCGGATGGCTTCTTGGTTGTTCATACTCAACTCTCCCTCATGTAAATTCGCAAAAAAAGAAGCAATCACCCAACGGCGATTGCTTTAAAAAGGGAAATAGAAACGATACGCCCGCAGGCCGGACGCTTTGAAAAACAGCGGCGTAGGCTTGCGCATATCGTTCCCCTCCTTTTGCGTTTCGTCAATGATATCAAAGGGCGGGGTGAATTGCAAGATGGGATTTTGCACGAAAAACCGCCCGGATGACCCGGACGGTTTTCTTTTCACAATACTTTGGACAAAAAGTCGATGGTGCGCTGTTCCTTGGGGTTGGCAAAGAAGGCGTGGGGCTCGTTCTGCTCCAGGATCTTGCCCTCGTCCATGAACAGCACCCGGGTGCCCACCTCACGGGCAAAGCCCATCTCGTGGGTGACCACCACCATGGTCATGCCCTCGTGGGCCAGCTCCTTCATGACGGCCAGCACCTCGCCCACCATCTCGGGATCCAGGGCGGAGGTGGGCTCGTCGAACAGCATGAGCTTGGGCTTCATGGCCAGGGCCCGGACGATGGCGATGCGCTGCTTCTGCCCGCCGGACAGCTGGGCGGGGTAGGCGTCCGCCTTCTCCTCCAGCCCCACCCGCTTCAGCAGGGTGATGGCGGTCTCGTCCGCTTCGGCCTGACTCATCAGCTTGGTGCGCACCGGGGCCAGGGTGATGTTTTTCCGGATGGTCATGTTTGGGAACAGGTTGAAGTGCTGGAACACCATGCCCATCTGGCGGCGGATGGCGTTGATGTCCGCCTTGGGGTCGGTGATCTCCTGGCCCTCAAAGGTGATGGAGCCGGAGGTGGGGGTCTCCAGCAGGTTGAGGCAGCGCAGGAAGGTGGACTTGCCCGAGCCGGAGGGCCCGATGACCACGACCTTCTCCCCGGGGTGGATGTGCTCGGAGATATCGTCCAGCACCAGGTGGTCGCCGAAGGATTTTGAAAGGTTTTTAACGTCGATCACTTTGACGCAGCCTCCTTTCCAGCCTGCCCTGGAGCCAGGTGAAGATGATGACGACCAATAAGTACATCAGCGCGATGCCGATGAGGGGAGGCATATAGTCGAAGGTCTTGCCGCCTTGGGTGTAGGCGTAGTACAGCAGCTCCATGCCGCCGATGGCCTGCACCAGGGAGGTGTCCTTGAACAGGGTGATGAACTCGTTGCCCAGGGAGGGCAGGATGTTCTTGAACG
>CAZCFU010000453.1:0-1345 GCA_964498005.1 uncultured Oscillospiraceae bacterium
GCTCCGGATTTGCCTCCCGGCGCTTCATATAACCCTGCGGCGTAAATATGCCGCCATATTTGGTGCGGTAGTCAGCACCTATTCCGGAATAATCCAGGTAGGCCCGCACCGCCTCGGGAAAGTCTGTGCCTGCGAGTCCATGCTCCACCAGCCAGCCGCCCAATTCTTTGTCTGAGTTCACACCCGAAACGATTTCGTATGGAGCGATCCGGTCCATGAGCTGAAGGATATCGTCCAAACTGCCGGGGTTTTCCACTGCCATCGCCTCAGAAAAATTATTCTGCTCTTTGACGCTCATGCCGCCAATCAATCCCGCCAGCATGTTGAGCTTCAGAATATCGGCTTCCTCCTCCATATTGGCGCAGCGGATGTATTGAGAAAGATTGTTGATCGGGCTGAGAACTTCCACGATTTTGACCGGCTCAGAACTGCTGCAGTGTTCGTCCAGATTTGTGATGGCACACCACACTGTATCCGGCGTGGTGGGAAAACGGACGCTGATTTCGGAATCGTGCTTACCTCGGGATAGATGGATTACCATTCTGCAAGTCCTCCTATCGTCATGCCCTGCCCCTGCGACGGTTCTTCCAGTGTCTGCCGGAGCTGCTCGACCGCATCCGCCACCACCGGGTCCTGAGCGAAGCTGTCCGATTTGAGCCAGTCCTCCGAGATCCACTCCCGGCCATCCCACCGGATTGCCAGATCCACACAGGCGATGTCGTCCTTGTCGATGCCCAGCCGCTTGTCCTCGCAGTCCAGGGCGGCGTACAGCTGAATGGCCTCCTTCAAGGGAAGCTGATGGTCCACCCGGCGCTCCGGGTCATTGATGTTCTCGATCACATACCAGCTGTAGCTGTGCTCCTTGGCGGGATCAGCGGCATCCTGGAGCATTTGGCGCCCTTTTTCGGTCAGGCCCATCTGCTGTGCCTGTTTGTCGAAGCAGGTCAGGTACGCTTGGTAATCCCCATTGACAGGATTGCACCGCAGGCGGTAGGTGTAGCGGTCCGTTTCCAGCACGAAGCCGTAATTCTGGCAGAGGGAGCCGCCAGCGATAGCGCCGTTGTGCCCGCGGCAGTACCGGCGCATGGAGGAGAGGTCCTTCAAGACGCTCTGCCGCAGGTCATTGACCACTTTGTCCAGCTCCTCCTTGAACTCCGGTGTGTTCAGCTCCTCGGGCCCCCTCGGCCACCAGCTGTGCCAGAACTCCTGGCCCCCGTGCCCAAAGTCGATGCGGACATGGCCGATAGCGCCCAGCTTCTCATCCTCCTCCGGCTCCAGGGCATAGAATAACCCCGCTTCATCGGGCGAAGCGGGGCGCAGCATATGTCGGATGGGCGTTTGAGGC
>CAZCFU010000454.1:0-1341 GCA_964498005.1 uncultured Oscillospiraceae bacterium
GCACCCGTTCCCGCACAAACTTTTGGCGGCCTGGCTCTGGAGAATAGGATGCCTGGTGCTCCGGCTGAACGGGGCTCCTTATGGCAGGTTCTCGCACTGTGGGAACGGTAGTTTGGGGCCGGCTATATGCGCCCCTTGTTTTGGTCTGGAACGGTTCAGATTTAGGCAAATCAGGCCGGTGGTGCTCCACTGATGGAGTTCGGCGGGCAGACTCCCGCGTTTTGATCCGCACAGGCTCCGTAGTATCCCGTGGAGTAGTATGCTCTGCCGGAAAGTCTGGAACAGGATCATCAGGGAGAGGGCTGCTGGCCTCCGCATGGTTTTCCAATCTCCCGGTCTGGACTTTTTTCTTGCCCCGTGCCAACTTTTTCAGCTGATATGTCGCTTTTTGTGTAGCCATTCGGGCCGTGGCCTGGGCACGATCAGCCTCCGTATCCTCCCGCTGTCCGCCCTGGGCAGCATCCCGGAGTTGGCCTCGCAGCTTTTCCGCCCCAGTCAGAAGTCCGCGCCGGAGGAGTTCCTTCGGCGCGGACTGAATCTTTTCTTTTGCACTTTTTGAAACGGACTTTTTTTCTTTTACTTTTGCGATACATCATCACCTCTACTTTGCAATCTTGTCGTTTTATGATAAAATCCCTATAAAGGGGTGCTTTGAATGGAACAGATTCGCAGATGTGAATGGGCTGGGCCTGACCAGATATACATAGACTACCACGACAACGAATGGGGCAGGCCGCTCCACGATGATACCAAGCTGTTTGAAATGCTGATTCTGGAAGGAATGCAGGCTGGGCTGGCGTGGATCACGGTGCTGAAAAAACGGGAAGCCTTCCGGGAAGCGTTTGACGGCTTTGATCCGCATAAGGTCGCACTTTACGATGATGCCAAAATTGAAGAACTCATGGGAAACAAAGGCATCATCCGGCACCGCAGAAAAATAAACGCTGCCATTGGAAATGCCAGAGCCTTTCTTGCGATCCAGGAGGAATACGGCAGCTTCGACCGCTTCATCTGGGAGTATGTCGACCACACTCCTATTGTCAGTACAGCGAACAGTTTGGCAGAGTTACCCACATCAACCCCACTTTCTGACCAGATCAGCAAAGACCTGAAAAAGCGGGGCTTCAAATTCGTGGGCTCTACGATTATCTATTCCTTTATGCAGGCGGTTGGGCTGGTGGACGACCATATGGTCTGGTGCCCCTGGCACACAAACAACCGGGGCAGTTAGGCTGCTTGGTTCTCAGTGAATTTGGTAGACATTAAGCGGTACAAATGTGTGTTTCTCGGGAAGCTGTTCACAAAGGGCACGATGGCGCTGCCACACTTGATCAACCCCCG
>CAZCFU010000455.1:0-1328 GCA_964498005.1 uncultured Oscillospiraceae bacterium
AATGTTCGGCAGGGGCGCCCAATATACCGCCGAGGATATCACGAAAATCACCTACGGCAGGAACACGATCTACGAGGCCCCGGCCATGGAAATGGCTGAGGGGTTTGAGATGGGCGGCATGAGCCTGTGATGCTCCCCACCCATAATACATTAAAATATTGGAGGATTCCATATGAACGACAAATTTTTTCCTGAGCTCGCCCGCCGCCTGCGGCAGGAGGGCATCACCACCGCACCTGTGGAGGGCAGCCGTATCCCGGTGCTGGTGGGCGGACAGGAGGCCATGTGGGTCGAACCCAGGGGCGCCATCGTCCTCAAGACCGGGGCATTGGATGATCCGCAGATGGATCGAGCCTATGAAGCCGCCATCCGCGCCAGCGCCCAGGTCTACGAGTACACCGAGGCCATGACGTCCGCCCCCGAGCTGAAGGCAGATGGGCTTCACGAGGACTTCCGCCTGCTAGCCGATTTCAACGGCGTGGTGCTGGCCGGACAGGAGCTGGAGCAGGACTGGGGGTATAAGTTCGTCACCTGGCGGCGCGATGGCGACGGCACCGGCGTGGCCCACGGGAACTATTACCACAACGACTACGCCGGGGCCAAGCTGGACTTCGCCTGCCGCTCCGGACTGGTGCAGGAAAGCCGTCATTTTACCGACGAGCAGCTCACCGAGCTGTACCGCTGCATCCATGAAACGCTGGACAGCGGCTATCCCATCACCAGGGAGCGGGAGAAGCTCCTGACGGCGGTGGCAGAGCAGATCGAGTACAGCGTGGACGATTTGGAGGAACGGGTGGAGCAGTCCAACCAGCGGGAGCTGGAGGCGGCGGATGGGCAGGCAGACGGCGGCCCCAGATGGGAGATGTCGCCATGAGAGTGCGGTATAAAAGGAACCATTCCATACAGTTTTATGAAACTGAGTGCCTGTGTACCGTGCCCCATGAACCGCCCCCCGTCCTCACTGGTCCCTTCGAGCGGTGCGCGGGCTGCCCCTACCCCGGCAACGGCTTCATGTGCTGGGACGCGGACGAGGAAAAGTGCCTGCGCACCGAGATGGCCCGGATCATGGAGCGGGACCGGCAGAAGTCTGTTGGTTCTGCCAAGTAGCTTTCGGGCGGGGGGTGTGGTAGTGTAGCTGTCAATGCCAGCGAAAGGGGGTGAACCCATGAGTAAAAAGGATCAGAAACCGCAGGCGAATATGTTCAGGTGCAAACGTCACTGCGCCCCGTTTCAGCCGATGAAACGGGGCTTTTTTACGCCCTGCCGGAGGGAGTTCCGGCACAAAATTCAGAGAAGGAAGTGATGAGATCATGAGCATCCAAAAAGAG
>CAZCFU010000456.1:0-1327 GCA_964498005.1 uncultured Oscillospiraceae bacterium
TGATGTCGGGGTTGTTCTTCACGGTCTTGGCGTAGATGCCGTACTCATGCTCGGCAGCCAGCTTCAGCTCGCCCACCTGCTCGGTGAACTTTTCGCCGGAGACATGGCACACGGGGCACTCGGCGGGGGGATTCTCGCCTTCGTAGACGTAACCACACACAGGGCAGATCCATTTTTTCATGATGATTTTCCTCCAATGTTAAATTTGGGCGTCAGCCTGTTCCTCCACGCATCCCCGGCACACGCCGCGGACGATGAACTCACAGCCCTCCGCCTGGAATCCATATTGCACGCCTACGGCGTCCAGATAGTCCCGCCCGGGCGAGTGCTCGGGCAGATCCACAATGGCGCCGCAGCGCTTGCAAATAAAGTGGGAATGGGGCGCAACCACCCCGTCATAGCGCTCCTGGCCGTTCACCGCCCCCACCCGCCGGATGAGCCCGCGCTCACACAGGTGGTTCAGGTTGCGGTAGACGGTGCCCAGGCTCAGGTCGGGGTATTCCGCTTTCATCTCCCGGTAGACCCAGTCCGCCGATGGATGGCAGGTGGTCTGCCGGAGCAGGGCAAGCATTGCGTCCCTCTTTTTACTCTGTCGGACGTTGTTCATGTTGTTCCCCTCTGGCCTTTTTGCTAATAGGAATAATTACTGTTAATACCATAGCATAGCTTGCCCCATTTGTAAAGGGTTTTTTCAAAAAAGGGCAAGAAAATTTTTCCGCCCCCCTTGACAAAGCATCTCTCATGCGCTAATATATGAGCAGATGTTCATATATTTGTTTTTGAAAGGGGCCAGCCTATGACAGACAACAACGAGATCGAGCGCTGCGGCTGCCTGCACGTCCATGAGGACGCGGTGGAGGAGGTGCTGGGCGAGATGCCGGACGATGAGACGCTGTACGACCTGGCTGAGCTGTTCAAGGTGTTCGGCGACTCCACCCGGATCAAGATCCTGTACGCGCTGTTCGAGGCGGAGCTGTGCGTGTGCGACATCTCCAAGCTGCTGGGGCTCACCCAGTCCGCCGTGTCCCACCAGCTGCGGGTACTGAAGAACAGCCGCCTGGTGAAGTTCCGCAAGGACGGCAAAACGGTTTTCTACTCCCTGGCCGACGACCATGTGCGCAAGATCATCGCCCAGGGCATGGATCATATTTGTGAATAAAGAAAGGAAGTCATCACTATGAAAAAGACCTTTAAGCTCATCGACCTGGACTGCGCCAACTGCGCCGCCAAAATGGAGACCGCCATCAAGAAGCTCCCCGGCGTCACCGATGCCACCGTCAGCTTCCTCACCCAGAAGATGACCATCGAGGCGGACGACGTGGACGCC
>CAZCFU010000457.1:0-1326 GCA_964498005.1 uncultured Oscillospiraceae bacterium
AAAAGCCCCAGCCAGAATATGGGCGACAACATCCATATGACCTGCATGATCGCCTGCGTCGTGGGCGGCGGCAGCTTCGCAGGGGGCAAGGGTTCCGCGCTGGGCGCTGTGCTGGGCGTTGCCTTTATGTCTTTGCTGAACAATATGTTTACCCTGCTGAGGTTTAACCCGCAGTATCAGAATATTATCGTCGGACTTATCCTGGTCGCCGTGATCGTGCTGGACGGGTGGTCCAATCTGAAGAAGATGCGGGAACAGGGGAAAATCTAACCTGTTGGAAGGAGATATATCGATGAAAGTACTGGTTACCGCCACCTCGTTCAAGCCGGACAATCCTACGCCGGCCCTCCGGCAGCTCCAGGAGTTTGCGGACGAGGTGGTCTATAATCCCGTCGGACGGCCCTTGACCGAGGACGAGCTGATCCCGCTCCTTCAGGGCTGCGACGGCTTCATCGCCGGGCTGGACTCTGTGACGGAAAAAGTAATCCGGTCCTGCGACAAGCTGAAAGTGATCTCCCGCTATGGCGCGGGGGTGGACCGGGTGGATCTGAAGGCCGCCGCCGAGTGCGGCATTACAGTCTGCAACACGCCGGGGGCCAACGCCCAGGCTGTGGCGGATCTGGCTCTGGGACTGATGCTCTCCGCCGCGCGGAAACTGCCCATGCTGGACGGCAAGACCCGGGAGGGCCAGTGGGTACGCTCCACCGGGATCGAGCTTTATGGCAAAACGCTGGGTATTCTCGGGCTGGGAGCGATCGGAAAGTCCGTGGCCAAACGGGGCCAGGGGTTTGATATGAAGGTGCTGGCCTACGACCCCTTCCTGAATGAAGCGTATGCCGTGGAGCATGATATTCAGCCGGCCTCCTTTGACGAGGTGGTGGAGCAGAGCGACGTCATCAGCCTCCATCTGCCGCTGAACGAGGAGACACGGCACATTATCAGCCGGGAGGTTATGGAGCGGATGAAGCCGGGAACCATCCTGATCAACAGCGCCCGGGGCGGGCTGATTGACGAGGAGGCCGCGTATGAGCTGCTGAAATCCGGGCATCTGGGCGGTTTGGGACTGGATGCCTACGAGAAGGAACCGCCTACGGCTTCGCCACTCTTCGAGCTGGATAACGTGGTCTGCACGCCCCACACCGGGTCCCATACCAAGGAGGCCGTTCAGGCGATGGCGCGGATGAGCGTCGAGAACCTGATTCAGGTTTTGCAGGGGAAAGAATGCCCCCATGCCATTAAGGGGTAAGCTTCGCGTATCGTTTCCCCATGGCATAACCAAATGTCATAACAATAAGAGTTATTCTTAACATATCAAATAAAATCTAT
>CAZCFU010000458.1:0-1322 GCA_964498005.1 uncultured Oscillospiraceae bacterium
CAAGAACCACTACGGATATCACGAATACCGGGGCCGGGGCGGCGGCCGGGGCCGGGCGGTGCTGCTGTTCATCATTGCCCTGCTGCTGCTGCTGCTGGCGGCGGGCGCGGCGTTTTACGCCATGGTGGAGCTGGAGTATACCGACAACGGCGTGAAGATCAGCTGGCGAAACGGCCAGGAGGCCCCGCCATCCCATCCTCCCGTCGCCTCCGACCCGCTGGAGATTGTCACCAGCACCAGCCCGGTGGACGTCACCGTGGAGCCCACGGAGACCGTGGAGCCCACCCCCACGCCCACGCCGGAGCCTGAATACCGGCCCATCGCCGCCGTGACCGTGACCACCGCCCAGCTGCGCGGCGGCTCCGCCGCCCAGGCTGTGGCCGCCGCCGGGGGAAACGCCCTGGTGGTGGAGATGAAAAACGTCAACGGCAGCCTGGCCTGGCAGTCTCAGGCGGCCCTGGCCGCCACCCTGGGAACCAACGCCGCCGACAACCTTACCGCTCAAGCGGTGCAGATCCTGGCTCAGACCACCGACCTGTACCTGGTGGCCAAGATCCAGTGCTTCCGGGATCCGGTGCTGGCGCGGAACTGGATCGGTTCCATCATGACCAGGGGCGGCAACGTGTGGCACGACACACAAGGCATGGGCTGGACCAGCCCCGCCAACCAGCAGGCGGCGGATTATCTGTCCACCCTGTGCCTGGAGCTGGCCGACATGGGCTTTGACGAGATCCTGCTGGACAAGGCCGGCTACCCCAATTCTGGTGAGGTCAACGTGCTGGCCACCAGCGACAACCGCCCGGAGGATCTCACCATCCCCGTGTCCGCCTTCCTGGAGCGCCTCTCCGGGGAGCTGGCCGAGCGCGGCGTGTACCTGAGCGTACTCACCGATGAGACGCTGCTGCCGGGGGACACGGTACTCACCGGCCTGACCTCCGACGTGCTTGCCGGCCACGTGGGCCGGGTATGGCTGGATGGCAGCGCCAGCGCCCAGCAGTACAACTCCCTGCTCACCGCCGCGGGCTGGAGCGACGCCGCTCCCCGGGTGGTGACGAAAAACGCCCCCTTCGGCGGGGGAAGCTGGTATCGCTGATACGAAGATCCCCCACCGCGTCGCGGTGGGGGATCTTTCCGCTCAAAAGCGGGGAGCTCCTATCGTCACACGATGGGGAAGAACTTGACCGACAGCGAAGCAAAGCTCCCCCCGCCGAAAGGCGGGGGGAGCTCCTATCATCACACGATGAGGAAGAACTTGATGAGGAACAGCGCGGAGATGACGTAGGTCAGCACGGACACGTCCTTGGCCTTGCCGGAGAACACCT
>CAZCFU010000459.1:0-1322 GCA_964498005.1 uncultured Oscillospiraceae bacterium
GCCCGGTCGAAGATGCGGGCCGCGTCCCCGTCGTTGGGGGCGGCGGGGGCCTGGAACGCCGTGCGAAGCCCCCCGGACACCGCCCGGAACGCCTCGGCGGTCTGCTTCAGGCGGTCGGCGGCAAATTTGCGGGCGTGGACGCTCTCCTCCTCCGGCTCTTCCTGGCGCACCAGGGCGGACAGCCGCCGAAGGAGCTTGTCCGGCAGCAACAGGAACACAGCCGTCCCCGCCGCCAGCTCCCAGGCCGCGGCGCTTCCCGGCCCCAGCTCCCACGTCCACAGGATGGCCGCCGCCCCGCTCAGGGCGTATCCCGCGGCGCACATCAGGCGGCTCTGCTTCACAAAAATCCCCGCGATCAGCCCCGGCAGGGCGTAGGCCAGGGTATAATAGGTGGGCAGTCCGGCGGAAAAGCCCATGGCCAGCCCCGCCGCCACCCCGGCGGCGGCCCCCAGCCCCACGCCGCCCTTCCACGCGGCGATCAATACGATGGGCACGCACAGCACCCGGCCCAGCGAGTAGTCCCCCGCCACCGTCACCCGGGTGAGGGTCATCATCAGTGTGGCGGCCAGGGCGACGCCCCCCGCCATCTGGCGCGCCGAGATCTCCCCGCCGGGGCGGCGCTTCTCCCAAAGGTCGAACGCCTGACGGTATAGGTATACCGTCCCGGCGGTAAGTACCACCTCGGTGACAAAGCCCACCGCCGATCCCCTGCCCCACCCGGCGGCGGACTGGTAGACAAAGCCCACCATGCCGTTGAGGGCGGCGGCCACGGCCGGCATGAACCAGGGGCGGTGGTAGATCTCGAACTCCCCCATGGCCAGGGCCACGGCGCACACCATCATGGAGGCGGCGATGTAGCGCAGGCCCTCCACCACCCCCCGGAAGGACAGATATCCCAGCGCCGCGCCCAGCAGGGCCGCAAACCCCTCCATCCCCGGCTGGCACACCCCCACCAGCGCCAGGGCGAACAGGGAGTGCCCTCCCATCAGCTCCGCCCCCGCCAGCACCGCCGAGAGCAGGAAGCGCACCCCGCAGTCGGACAGCCGCATGATCATCGGCACGGGCAGGCTCCGTCTCTGCTTTTCCCGTTTGGTTCCCTCGTTTGCCGTCATGGCGCATCCCTCCGTGGTCGAGTCATATGTAAAGAGTTCCATATTATGGTAACTCCGTCATTATAGGACAAGCCCATTGGAAAAGGCAGTCGGAACTTGCCTTTTGCGCAAAGAAATGCTATGATATAAAATCATTTTGATTAAACAAGGAGGGGCCCATGAAAATCGGCAATGTGGAGCTGAACACCCGGCTGGCCCTGGGCCCCATGG
>CAZCFU010000460.1:0-1322 GCA_964498005.1 uncultured Oscillospiraceae bacterium
GGATCCGGCAGGCCATCACCCGCGCCATCGCCGACCAGGCCCGCACCATCCGCATCCCGGTTCACATGGTGGAGACCATCAACAAGGTGATCCGGGTGAACCGGCAGCTTTTGCAGGAGCTGGGCCACGACCCCTCCCCGGAGGAGACCGCCGCCGAGATGAATATGCCGGTGGAGAAAGTGCGGGAGATTTTAAAAATCGCTCAGGAGCCCGTCTCCCTGGAGACCCCCATCGGCGAGGAGGAGGACAGCCATCTGGGTGATTTCATTGAGGACGACACCGCCTCCGAGCCCTCCGAGGCCGCGTCCTTTACCCTGCTGAAGGAACAGCTGGTGGACGTGCTGTCCACCCTGACCCCCCGGGAGGAGAAGGTGCTGCGCCTGCGCTTCGGCATCGAGGACGGCCGCACCCGCACCCTGGAGGAAGTGGGCAAGGAGTTCAACGTCACCCGGGAGCGCATCCGGCAGATCGAGGCCAAGGCCCTGCGCAAGCTGCGCCATCCCAGCCGGAGCAAGAAGCTGAAGGATTTCCTGAGCTGAGTATATGGAACAGGACACCGCCCCCGGTCGATCGACCGGGGGCGGTGTGGCTTTTAATATTCGTATCTCACGATCTGCCCGTTGGACGGGTGAGGGATGTCCAGCACATACTCCATCAGCGTCCCGTGGCAGCACACGATGACGCAGCGGCGATCCCTGTACTTCTCCAGCACGGCAAAGACCCGCTCCTTCATCTGCTCGACGGATTCCCATGCAGGCGTTTCACCGATGGGATGATGCCCATGGTTGTCATGCAGCGCCTGATAGTGCCGGTCAGCCTCCTCCTGCGGCAGATAGGAGAGCTCCACCGCGTCCGCCGCCCACTCGTGGAGGTCGGTTTCCACCCGGATGTCCAGCCCCAGTTCCTTTGACAGGATGGCGGCGGAATGCAGCGTCCGACCAAAGGGGGATGAGATGATCAGTTCCGCATTCTTCAACCGCTCGTCGCAGGCGGCGGTTTTGATCTGCTGGACGCCCAGCTCGGACAGCGTCAGCATATTGAAGGCTGCGCCCTGATAGAGCTTTGCCCCCGCCTGGGAGAAGTCCGCCTGTCCATGGCGGACGAAGTAGAATGTCGTCATCTCTGCTCCTCCCTTATCGGAACACCCGGTTGAAATCCCGGGGCATCTTGGCCTTGAAGGTGATTTGCTCCCCGGTGGCGGGGTGGGTGAAGGACAGCTCATTGGCGTGCAGGCACAGCCGCCCGATGGGGTTGGTGCGGGCTCCGTACTGCTTGTCCCCGGCCACGGGGCAGCCCAGCTCCTTCATGTGGACGCGGATCTG
>CAZCFU010000461.1:0-1319 GCA_964498005.1 uncultured Oscillospiraceae bacterium
GCTCCCAGCTGAGCTATACCCCCAAATCATTTCACAAAGGAATTTTAGAGAAGTCATTTATTCAGTTATTGGAAGCGCTGCGGCGTCTCGTTCAGCGCAAGAAGAATAATACCAGATACCGCCGGATTTGTCAACACCCTTTTTCAAATTTCTTCGCAAAAAAACCGCGCCCACTACTCAATTAGGTAGTGGACGCGGTGAGGCATCCGTAGAGCAGACTACCCAACCGGGTAGTTTTTGCGGTTTTATTACGACCGCTTCCAGGCGTTGCGGCTGAACAGCACCAGGATGGGGTACATCTCCAGCCGCCCCAGGATCATGGCGAAGGACAGCACCAGCTTGCTCAGCACCGAAAAGGCGGAGAAATTGCCTGCCGGCCCCACCATGTCCAGGCCGGGGCCCACATTGCTGACGCAGGTGATGACGGCGGTGAGGGTGGTGGTAAAGGAAAAGTTGTCCAGTCCCACCACCACCGCCATGCCGAACACCAGGAACAGGTTGATGATGAAGTAGCACTGGGTGGTGTGCAGGGTGCTCTCCGACAGGGGCGCGCCGTCCAGCCGAACCACCGACACCGCCCGGGGGTGGATGATGGAGCGCACCTCCCGGCCAGCGGAGCGGATGAGGATGAGGATGCGGCTGCACTTGATGCCGCCGCCGGTGGATCCGGCGCACGCCCCGATGAAGGTGAGCACCACCAGAAGGACTTTGGAGAACTCCGGCCACAGTTCATAGTTGGTGGAGGAGAAGCCGGTAGTGGACACGACGGAGGCCACCTGAAACGCGGCATAGCGCACACACTCCCCCACTCCGCTGTAAATATCCCGCAGGTTCCAGGCGATGGCGGCGGTGGACAGCGCCACCATCGCCAGGAAAAACCGCAGCTCGTCGCTCTTCAGGGCCTGCTTCGCCTTCCCCGTGAGGATGAGGAAGTAGACGGCGAAGTTGACGGAAAACAGCAGCATGAACACCGTGATGATGATCTCGATGGCGGGGCTGGCATAGGAACCGATGGAAGCGTTCATCCGGGAGAAGCCGCCGGTGCCGGCGGTGGACATGGCGTGGGTGATGGAGTCGTACCAGTCCATCCCCGCGACGCGCAGGCACAGCGCCTGCAATACAGTGAGGGCCAGGTAAATGGTGTACAAAATCTTGGACGACTGGGACGCCCGGGGCACCAGCTTGCTCTTCACCGGGCCGGGGCTCTCCGCCCGGATGAGGAAGTTGGAGCTGATGCCCAGAAAGGGCAGCAGGGCGGCGGTGAGGATCAGCACCCCCATACCCCCCAGCCAGTGGGTGAAGGACCGCCAGAACAGCAG
>CAZCFU010000462.1:0-1318 GCA_964498005.1 uncultured Oscillospiraceae bacterium
CCGCCGTGGTGGCGGACGTCATCGACGTGGCCCGGAACATGGGCCACCGCAAGGCCCTGAGCTGGGAGCCGGGGGGCGAGGACGCCGCCTGCGGCACCGGGGAGCTGAAGAGCCGCTGGTACGTCCGGGCCGCCGCTTCCGCCGACACCCTGCGCGCGGCTCTGCCCGGGTGCAAGCTGCTGGCCCGCCGGGAGAGCGGCGGCAGTGAGTCCGCCTGCGTCACCGAGGGCGAGCTGACCCAGGCCCAGATGGAGGAGAGGCTGGCGGGGCTGGAGGTGCGTTCCGCTTTGCGGGTGTTGGACTGATTTTACCTTCCAGCATAAAATGGAGCGTCGAGAGAAATCTCCATGAGAGGATGAAACAACTATGGCATTGATCGTGCAGAAATTCGGCGGGTCCTCTGTGGCGGACGCGGAAAAGATCCGCAACGTGGCCCGCATCATCACCGATACTTATAAACAGGGGAACCGGGTAGTGGCGGTGCTGTCCGCCCAGGGGGACACCACCGACGACCTGATCGACAAGGCGGCGGAGATCAACCCCAACGCCTCCAAGCGGGAGCTGGATATGCTGCTGTCCACCGGCGAGCAGATCTCCTGCGCCCTGTGCGCCATGGCCATCGAGGGTATGGGCTTCCCGGTGGTGTCCCTCACCGGGTGGCAGGCGGGCTTCCGCACCAACTCCGGCTACGGCAACGCCCGCATCAAGCGGGTGCAGGGGGAGCGCATCCGGGCGGAGCTGGACAAGCGGCGCATCGTCATCGTCACCGGGTTCCAGGGGCTGAACCGGTTTGACGACATCACCACCCTGGGCCGGGGCGGCTCTGACACGTCGGCGGTGGCCATCGCCGCGTCGCTGGGCGCCGACCTGTGCCAGATTTTCACCGACGTGGACGGCGTGTACACCGCCGATCCCCGCCTGGTGCCCACCGCCCACAAGCTGGACGAGATCACCTATGATGAGATGCTGGAGCTGGCGACTTTGGGCGCCCAGGTGCTTCACAACCGCTCGGTGGAAATGGCCAAGCGGTACGGCGTGAACCTGGAGGTGCTGTCCAGCTTTTCCGGCAAGCCGGGTACGAAAGTGAAGGAGGTCGTCAAGATTATGGAAAAATCTCACATCAGCGGCGTCGCTAAGGACAAGAACATCGCCCGTCTGGCCCTGGTTGGCCTGGAGAACACCCCGGGCATCGCCTATAAGATCTTCTCTCTGCTGGCCAAAAACAACGTGAACGTGGACATCATCCTCCAGTCCATCGGCCGCAGCGACACCAAGGACATCAGCTTCACCGTGGCCAAGGGCGACATGGAGCTGGCCC
>CAZCFU010000463.1:0-1318 GCA_964498005.1 uncultured Oscillospiraceae bacterium
GACCTGGTTGTTTACCGTAGTCTCTTTCATGAACATGAGCGATTCCCTCCATCATAAAGCTCGGCCTCGGGCGCGTCAGTCCGTCCACCCGGCCCGATCCAAATCTTTTTACCCTGACTAGGATACCAAATTTCGCCCCTACCGTCAAGAGTATTTTCACCAAATTCTTACTGCCGTAGTCCATGATATTAAGTGCGAAAGAGCCAACAGGCCCCTTTCAAACGCGTTTTTGATCAAATTGTGGCTCTTGTTTCCAGCGGCAGGTTGTGGTATAATTTGTATTCCAACATAAAATAAGTGTAAAACTGGTGAATAACGCAAGGAGCGCTGCTATGAAAATCGTTGTTTTGGCCGGCGGGCTCAGCCCGGAACGGAACGTGTCCCTGTCCAGCGGGTGCAAGGTGTGCGCCGCTTTGCGGGAGCGGGGGCACGAGGTCGCTTTCATTGATATGTATTTGGGCACACAGGAGGCCCCCGAAGCGCTGTTTGGGGCGCCCATCCCGGTGGAGCTGACGAAAATCGGTCGTCAGGCGCCCGATTTGGAGCAGGTAAAGGCCTCCCGCCCCCAGGGCGGCGACGGCCAGTTCGGGCCCGGGGTGCTGGCGCTGTGCCGGCTGGCGGACGTGGTGTTCCTGGCCCTCCACGGCGCCTGCGGCGAGGACGGCCGGGTACAGGCCGCGCTGGATCTGCTGGGCATCCCCTACACCGGCGCGGGCTACCTGGGCAGCGCCATCGCCATGGACAAGGATCTGACCAAGCGCATCGTGGCTCCGCTGGGGGTGGTCACCCCCAAATGGGAGCTGGCGCGCTATACGGCGGAAGATATCCCCGCCCTCGCCGACCGCCTGGAGCTGCCCTGCGTGGTGAAGCCGGTGGCCTCCGGCTCGTCCATCGGCGTGTCCGTCGTCCACGACCGGCAGGCGCTGTCCGCCGCGCTGACGGACGGCCTCGCCTTCGGCGGCGTGTGCGTGGTGGAGCAGTACATAGCCGGCCGTGAAATTCAGGTGGGCATCCTGGAGGATCGCGCCCTGCCCTCCATCGAGATCATCCCCAAGACCGGCTTCTATGATTACGAGAACAAGTACCAGCCCGGGGCGGCGGAGGAGATCACCCCCGCCCCCATCCCGGCAGAGTGGGAGCGGCGGCTGGGCGAGGCGGCGCTCACCGTGTTCCGCGCCCTGGGGCTGTCGGTGTACTCCCGGGTGGACTTTATCGTCACGGAGGACGGCACCCCCTGGTTTTTGGAGATCAACACCCTGCCCGGCATGACCCCCACCAGCCTGCTGCCCCAGGAGGCGGCGGCGGTGGGCATCGGCTA
>CAZCFU010000464.1:0-1315 GCA_964498005.1 uncultured Oscillospiraceae bacterium
ACGAGCCATCAGCTCATCACGCTCAGCCCTTTGATTGAGGATTATATTTTTCATTCCGCAGTCGTATTAGACTGCAAAGGTAATCAATTTTATCCAATAAATTCACTGTACTGGATAAAATAGTGTGTTTTTTATCCAATGATAAGATATACTCTGATTAAAATAGTAGAAAATATTAGTCAAATCATCTTTTTCAAATTTGATTTAATTATATCTTTACAGGAAAATCTACCGCTAATATTTTTACGACACACAGCTATCGTCGTTTTGATGGCAATTACAAAATTGTTAATTAAAACTGAAAGTTGTAATTAACGTCAAGTATAGACATTCGCAATCAACATAATGTTCCTATTTAATTATACTATAGAAATGATGGAAAAACCATCTTTACAAGAGTGTGGGTAGCGTTTCCAAGTTTCTTAATGTTGTTAAGAAGATCGGCTTGAGTTAAGTTTCGTGCCGCCGCATCATCAATAACCGCCTTTAGTTTTTTTACAGTCTCCTTATCAGACGTTTGAGGAATGAGTTTGGAGAAATCTTCAAATGACATATTTGCATACTTTAAAAGCTCCGAATTATAGGAGGCTTTTACTTTGGCGAGGGCATTTTGTGCGAGATTTGAATAACGATTAGACATATTACTGAGGAGTTAGTTTATTTATAATTTTGGATATGGAATTGAATAATTCTGACGATGATAAATCGGTTACTCTATTGTTCAACTTATCAATATCTGCAGATATACTTATCAATTGAGACGTTATAGTGTCATTAATTCCTGTCATGCCGGCATATGACAGAATTGCATTTTGCTTTTCTTTTACTTTTGCAACTGATGTAAGATACGAAGTAATGGTGGATTGTGCGGCTATCGTTGTATCATACGAGTCTGATAATTTTTTAATAGTGTTGATTCTTTGTTCACGAATAGGTAGTAGGAGTTCACCTCGATAAGTTTCAATTTCTTCATTAATCGCTGATTGGAAGTCAGCTATGGCACTTATTGCCTCTGCAGTGTTTTCTGTTGAGGGATTTTCTTTAACTTTTGAAAGTATAGCAAATAACGATTGTGAATCATGGTCAGAATCTGATATATCCATCTTTACCATCTCATTTATAAGCGCAGGCGTAATTTTTTTATCAATGAAACGGTTTATATCATCTTCAATCATGTCAAAATATTTTTCTGTAAGTTCAATATGTGAAGATTTATAAGATGCCAGGTCATTAAAAACATATTGGGATAATGTTACAGATTCTTTGGGCACAGATATACACCCCTGAAATACCAATCCAAATGAAAGGACAATGA
>CAZCFU010000465.1:0-1314 GCA_964498005.1 uncultured Oscillospiraceae bacterium
CAGACAGCGGGTAATGCGGCCCAAATATGGGAGCAGCTTTTGAGGACGATCAGGGGGGATCTGCTTCCATGCCGCAAGATAAGTGTCGTTGACACATTCTTCGGAGTCCTCACGGCAGTTGAGAACATTCATGGCAATTTTCGTTAGATATTTTCCGTATTTTTGTGCGGTGCCCTGTATCGCGTCCTCTGAACGCCGCCAAAACAGGTCAACGATCGTTTGGTCTGTCATGTGTGACTCCCTCTTTCACCCGGCTGAAGCGGAGGCAAATGCTTTGCCTCCGCTTCAGTTCCGTTACGGTCAAAACGCGATGAAATGGATACGGGACGCAGTGATCTCGGAGGCCGCAGGGTCATCACTGGTATGTCCTTGGATGTGGTCCCCTTCGGACAGGATGATGTTTTCCACCACACCGCTGGCGATGGAAAAAACCGTATCGCCGGTGACGAGGATCACCTGGCCATTTTCCAATGTGATCCGGGATTCCTCGACCGAGGCCACTGTCCCCTCGAAATTGACCGCCAGCTTGCCGCCGCCCGGCTGCACTGCCGTATTGCAGTAGATTTTGTCAGCAGACACCCGCTCAGCGTCCGGGTCACCCTTTGTGTAGCCCTGGATAAAGTTGCCCACCGCGATGTCCTCGCTGACTGCGTTGTTCGTGTCGCGGTCACCGGCGAAAACAGTGTCGGCAGAGATGACCACGACTTTGCCGCTGTCCAAAGTGAACTCGCTCCCGTTGACGGCGGTGACCGTTCCCTCGATGTTCACGACGACCTTGCCCGTAGTGCCGCCGTCCGGTGTCACCGACGCGTTGCTTCCGCAGGCGGTCAATGCGGCAAAGAGCATCACAGAGGCCAAACACATAGCCAAAAGTTTTTTCATGTTGCATTCCTCCAAAACAGTTGATAAGATTCATTGAACCTTTCACCCATAATGTAAGGAACAAATTCATTCCGTTGCATCTTGCCATAATAATTTTTAGCAGCGGGCAGTAAGATGATTGTATACGCACATTTAAATACAATCAAGGGCATTTCACAAAATATGGAGAATATTTGAGGAGCTATACCAACAAGACACATGGCAACAAGGGAGAGTATTTCCGCGGGAGTGAAAATGTTTTGAAAAAGTTCAATTTTGAGAATGGTGCTTTGGAAAAATCTACACCGCTGTAATCAAAGAGAAGCTGCCCATCAAAAAGTCAGTGTTCTCAAAAAGTGCTGAAAACCGAAAATGGGCCAATGGCTCCCCAACATTTTTCTCCCTGTCAATAACCATAAGTCTGGGCCCGGGCCGCAACCCCAAAACGGGAAG
>CAZCFU010000466.1:0-1313 GCA_964498005.1 uncultured Oscillospiraceae bacterium
TGGGCATGATCGACACCTACTGGCCGCTGATCCTGCCCTCCATCGCCAGCCCCGCCACGGTGTTCTTCCTGCGGCAGTACATCCTGTCCGTCATGCCAAGGGCCATTCTGGAGGCCCCCCGCATCGACGGGGCCAGTGAGCTGGCCATCTTCCACCGCATCGTCCTGCCCATCATGGCCCCCGGCATCGCCACCATGGCCATCGGCGCGTTCATCGGCAGCTGGAACAGCTACCTGATCCCCATGCTGCTCATCAACACCCCCTCCAAGCGGCCCCTGCCCGTGATGGTGGCGGAGCTGTCCGCCGTGCGGGACATCACCACCAACCTGGGCGCCACCTACCTGGTGGTGGCCATCTCCGCGGTGCCCATCATGATCGCGTTCTGCTTCTTCTCCAAGTACATCATCAGCGGCATCTCCGCGGGCAGCGTGAAAGAGTAAAAATTCCGATCCCGCCGATCATGGCCCCGCCCCCTTTGGGAGGCGGGGCCATTTGAGCGAAAAAGCGTTTTTGACGGCAGGGAAAAAATAAAAAAAGGGTGCATTTTCTCCCGTAATATGATATGCTGAGCACAGGAACACGGAAGGAGGCTTTTCGTATGAAACGTCTTTTTGCCATGCTGCTGTGCTCAGCGCTGCTTTTGGGCACGTTCGGGTGCGCCGCTGAGACGGCCCCAACCCCCTCCCAGCCCGCCGGGGAACCGGAGCGGGTGGATCTGAAGTGGTACGTCAACTTCAGCTGGTACAACACCCCTTGGGGCGGCAACGCCGTCAGCGAGGCCATTTCGGAAAAGACTGGGGTGGATATCACCTTTGTCTCCCCGGCAGGCAGCGAGACGGAGACGTTGGACGCGCTGATCGCCGGGGACAACCTGCCGGACCTGGTGACGCTGGGTTGGTGGGAGAGCCAGCTGAGCACCATCATTGATAAGGACATGGTATATGCCCTCAACGAGCTTGCCGACGAGTACGACCCCTATTTCTGGACGGTGGCGGACGAGGAGCGGCTGAACTGGTACACCCAGGAGGACGGGAACGTCTACTGCTACCCCAATTCCTCCTACGCGCCCCGGGACTACGGGGAGGATGCGCGCATTGGCTCCAACCAGACCTTCCTGGTGCGGAAAGACATTTATGAGGCCATCGGCTCTCCGGACATGACCACCCCGGAGGGCTTCGCCGACGCGGTACGGGCCGCGGCGGAGGCATTCCCCACGGTGGACGGCCTGCCCCTCATCCCCATCGGCGCCCACGAGTTCACCGAGCGGGGCTGCGACTCCTTTGACCTCTTCCTGATGAATTTCCTGGCCATCC
>CAZCFU010000467.1:0-1313 GCA_964498005.1 uncultured Oscillospiraceae bacterium
GCACGATGAGACGGCCGGCGTTGTCGATGCTGTGTTCATAGGTGCCGGTCATCCTGTTTCCTCCATTCTACTCCTAATTTGAGCAGTTTTACTCCATTTCACTCCACTACGCTTTTCAGTATACTCTAGCCCCCCATAAAATGCAAGAACTTTTTTTCCATCAATTTGCCCATTTTACGGGAATAAATGGCCGAATTTAATCGAACGACTATTCGTTCTCTTTTTGTTCGACATAAGCTATGGGGGCCGGCCGACCGGCCCGCCCCCACATCTTGTTACACAGAAAAAAGCCCCGCCGCGGTCTCCCGCGGCGGGGCTGAAACATCAATGATAAATAAAAAACTCACTCGTCCGCCTCAGCGTCGTACATCCGGCCGCCGCCGGACTGGCTCGAGGAGGAACCCCCGCCCATGCCGGAGCGGAACTGGTTGTGTACCTGGCGCATCTCCGCGTGGGCGGCGGCCAGGGCGTCCTCCGTCCGGCGCAGCAGATCCACGCAGTACTCGTTGGTCTCCCGGCAGGTCTTTTTTGCCTCCTCGTCGGCGTGGGCCAGCACCTCCCGGGCCTTCTGCCGGGCCTGGTTCATCACCGGCGCCTCGCTCACCATCTGGTTGGCCTCGATCTCCGCCCGCTTGCGGATCTCCTCCGCCTCCCGCTTGGCGGCGGCCAGGTACTCGTTCCGGGCATTGAGGATCTTCCGGGCCTCCGCCAGATCCACCGGGAGCTGCTTTTTGGCGTCCTCGATCAGATCCAGCGCCTTATCCCGGTCGATCACGCACTTATCGCTGCTGAACGCGGCGTTTTTTGCCTCGTCAACCATATCAAAGAGCATATCCAGCAGTTCGTCCACGGCTGTCGCCATGCGTCATCTCTCCTTTTGAGTAAAATCGCCCGCTTTATAGGTAGTCCTGCCCGCTCGCCGCTACCTTGGCCCGCACCTGCTCAATGATCTGCCGGGGCACAAAATCGGACAGGTCCGCCCCGTACCGGGCCAGCTCCTTCACCACGGTGGAGCTGAGATATGCGTACTTGGGCCGGGTGTACAGAAATACGGTGTCCAGCTTGGGGTAGAGCTTGGCGTTGACCATGGCCATCTGGATCTCCGCCTCATAATCGGACACCGCCCGCAGCCCCTTCACCAGCACCCGGGCACGGTGGCTCCTGGCGTATTCCGCCACCAGCTCCTGGGAACAGTCCACCTTCACGTTGGGCAGGTCGTCCGTCACCCGGCGGATCAGCTCCACCCGCTCCTCCGGGGAAAACAGCCCGCTCGCCTTGGCGGAGTTGACGCTGACGCAGACGATCAGCTCATC
>CAZCFU010000468.1:0-1309 GCA_964498005.1 uncultured Oscillospiraceae bacterium
TTTCACACCCTCAAAATTTTCTCATTTTAGGGCTTGACTTTTGTTTGCAGGACTCTTGAATGCCGTTCAAGCGCTCTCCTGGATTAACGGTAAAGCGCCCCAGCTCTGGCTTTTTCGAGGTATTTCCCCACTGAATTGACTCTAAGCCCACGTTTATTTGCATTATAATTGCGTTGAACCTTGTTGTCAAGTCTGAGCGCTGAATGAGTTTGTTCTGCCATGGGTAGGGCTTTTCTGTTTATGCCTCCGGTACAATGCACCCAGGAGCAGAAGGAAGAAGCTGTGGCGGCGGTGCTGTGCACACGGGGAAAGACGGAACAGGAGATTGCGGAGGAATACAGAGTAAGCCGGCCAGCCCTCTACAAATGGAGGAAGGGGTTGTTTATTACTGCCCTGCTCCTCACACTCGGTAGCCATTGTCTTGAAGTCCTCAAAGGAGACATTAAACTCGATTTCCAGCGTGTAGTCCCGATAGACATAGACGGACTTGATAAATTGGGATAGAGAGAGCCGACAATGTGTAAGCATTGTCGGCTTTTGACGCCATCGCTTTTCAAGCGGGCAAAACTGTGATATACTTTAAGCTCAGGCAGAGCGCCGCCAGGTGCGCTCCGCCATCAAAGCAAGGAGCGATCACAATGACGAGAAGAGAAGATATGGCCGCCCTGCGGGCGGATACCCAGGTCCACTATAACTGCGCCCAGGCGGTGGTGGTCCCCTTCGCCCGTGACATGGGCATCAGCCGGGAGCAGGCCTACGACATGGCCCTGAACTTTGGCGGCGGCATGGGCTGCGGCGCCACCTGCGGAGCGCTGGTGGGGGCCCTTACCGCGCTGGGCGGACTGGGCCTGCCTCAAGAGAAGCGCCTGGAGCTGATCCGGCAGTTCCGCGCGGAAAATGGGGCAATCGACTGCGCCGCGCTGTTGAAGGCGGCCTTTGAGCGGGGCGAGGAAAAGAAGCCCCACTGCGACCGCATGGTGCGGCAGTGTGTGGATTTTGTCTGTCAAGAGACAGGCTTGGAGTAAAACTGATAACAAGGAGACATAAATGGAGACGATTATACAGATTCTGGCCCGGGAACTGGAACGCCCGGAGCAGCACATCGAAAACATCATCACCCTGCTGGACGAGGGGAATACAGTGCCCTTCATCGCCCGCTATCGCAAGGAGCTGCACGGGGCCATGGACGACCAGCTGATCCGTCAGCTGGCGGACCGCTTGCAGTACCTGCGCAATTTGCAGACCCGCCGGGATGAGGTGAAGCAGTCCATCGAGGGCCAGGGCAAGCTGACCGACGAGCTGTCCGCCG
>CAZCFU010000469.1:0-1309 GCA_964498005.1 uncultured Oscillospiraceae bacterium
CCCAGGGCAATCGCATGAAAAAATATCTTCATTTTTTCTAGATAGTTGCGTATCCTCCGATCTGGAGGGTAGCCGATGAACGAGTATATTTGTATCACAATCTTGCAGCATTTTGGCAATTTGACCGATCCCCGTCAGCCAGGGAAGGTTCTTTACCCATTGATAGAAGTACTTTTTGTAGCGTTATGCGCATCACTCTGCGGGGTAAATACGTTTGTTGATATGGAGCTTTTTGGAAATGCAAAACTTGAATTTTTAAAAAAGTTCTTACCATTTGAAAATGGTATTCCGAGTCATGATACATTTGGCTCTGTATTTGCCAATTTGGATGCCAGGCAATTCAATAATATATTTAAAAACTGGATAAACTCTTTCTTAGAAAATATACCTGAACATATAGCTATAGATGGAAAAACTGTAAAGCGTTCGCAGTATGGGGATATTCCGCCAGTGCATATTGTGTCTGCGTATTCTACAGATAAAAGATTAGTTCTAGGACAAATAAAAACTGATATGAAATCTAATGAAATTACTGCTATTCCCAAATTATTAGAAATGTTATCAATTGCTGGCTCTATAATAACTATAGATGCGATGGGTTGTCAACGAGAAATTGCGCAGCAAATTATTGATAAAAAAGGAGATTATCTTTTAGCGGTTAAGAAAAATCAAGAATCACTCTTAAATGATATAGAAATTACTTTTAAAGGAGTTGAGGATGGTACATTTTCAACTGAAATTTATCAGAAGGTGATAACAGAAAAGGATCATGGTAGAATCGAAACACGTCATTATTCTATTATTTCTGATCCATTAATAATTAATTATATAAATGGATGGCCAAAATTACATACAATTGGCAAGGTAGTACGAACCTGTGAAAATTCAGATAAAATAACAGAAGATATAAGGTATTTTATTTGCTCAAAGGAGATAAATATTAATGAGTTTTCAAAGACTGTTAGAAGCCATTGGGGAATCGAAAATAGTCTTCATTGGGTACTTGATATAGTTTTTCGAGAGGATGATAGCAGGGCAAGAAAGAAGAATGCCGCTGCAAATTTTGTCACACTCAAGCATATCACTTTAAATATGCTAAAGAATTTAGATGGAAAGCACAGTATAAGAGCTAGACGAGTATGGGCATCTTGGGATGATAGCTACTTGTATAAAGCCCTGTGCGCTACACCTATAGCGTAACATTCACGCGATTGCCCTGAATCCAGAGTTCGTAGGGCTTGACGGGCGGGTCTAGATAAGAATTGCTGATTATCGTGTCTAGAACTTGGCAATGGAGTCCATTTGGCGT
>CAZCFU010000470.1:0-1294 GCA_964498005.1 uncultured Oscillospiraceae bacterium
AGGTGGAGCTGACGGAGATGCTGGGCGACAACACCAACGTCTACATCACCGCCGGGGAGGACAAGGCCATTTTGAAGGTCGATCCCCACGACACGCCGGAGATCGACAGCACCATCACCTTCTCCATCCCCTATGAGGATGTGTACCTCTTCGATGGGGAGACGGAAAACGTCATTGAAAAGGCCCTGGAAAAGAGCCGTTAAGCAAAGGAGATTCATATGGATATTCGCTATTCCGCCAGTCCCAAGGATGTGAAGCGCTACACCACCCAGGAGCTTCGGGACGAGTTTCTGATCCAGGATCTGTATGTGCCGGACACCGTGAAGGCCACCTATTCCCATGTGGACCGGATGGTGGTCATGGGCATCATGCCTGTGAAGGAGAAGGTGTCCATCGACAAGGGCATCGACGTGTGGGCCAACTTCGGCACCGGGTACTTCCTGGAGCGGAGGGAGGCCGGCGTGTTCAATCTGGGCGGCAAGGGCTTTATCGAGGTGGACGGCCAGCGCTACGACCTGGGCTATGAGGACTGCCTGTACATCTCCAAGGGCGCGAAAGAGGTGCTGTTCGGCAGTGCGGATGAGGCGGAGCCCGCCAAGTTCTATCTGGCCTCCACCCCCGCCCATAAGGAATGCAGGACCACCCTGCTCACCATGGACAACGCCAACCACCGCCCCTGCGGCGAGGCCGACCTGTCCAACAAGCGGGTCATCAACCAGTTCATCCACCCCGACGTGCTGGAGACCTGCCAGCTGTCCATGGGCCTGACCCAGCTGGCCCCCGGCTCGGTGTGGAACACCATGCCCAGCCACACCCACGAGCGCCGCATGGAGGTCTACACCTACTTTGAGATCCCGGAGGACCAGGTGGTGTTCCACATGATGGGCCAGCCCCAGGAGACCCGGCATCTGGTGATGCGGAACTTCGACGCGGTGATCTCCCCCTCCTGGTCGATCCACAGCGGCTGCGGCACCGCCAACTACACCTTCATCTGGGCCATGGGCGGGGAAAACCAGGCCTTTGACGACATGGACAACCTGAAACCCACAGATTTGAGATGATCGCGGCCCCGCGCCGTCGGTGCGAAGGGGCATTCAACTTTGATCATGAGAGGAGAAAACTGACATGAATAATTTCAGACTGGACGGCAAGGTGGCGCTGGTCACCGGCGCGTCCTACGGCATCGGCTTCGCCATCGCCACCGCTATGGCGGAGGCGGGCGCCACCATCGTGTTCAACGACATCAAGCAGGAGCTGGTGGACAAGGGCATCGCCGCCTACAAGGAGGCGGGCA
>CAZCFU010000471.1:0-1289 GCA_964498005.1 uncultured Oscillospiraceae bacterium
GCTGGTGGCCCCGGCCATGATCCTCAGCCGGACGCTGAACTGCTACCTGGTGCTCCTGGCCACGGCGGGTATCCTGGCGGTGGGCCGCGCGGCGCGGCGCTCCGCCAGAAAGGCCCAGCCCGAGCAGGACGCATCCGTGCCGAACCCTAACCCCGCGCCCGTAGAACGGGCAGGCTGAACGCGGACAGAACAAGGGAGCGCACCCCCGAGGGGGTGCGCTCCCGCTTTTTTAATACACCGGGATAAAAAACAGGTATGGCGCGGTGACGATTGCCATGGCAAGGGCGATGACGCGCTTCTCCCGGTCGGTGAGCAGGCCGCAGGACCTCATGGCCCGCTTGTCGAAGAAGTAGACGCACACACCCGCCAGCGCCACCCCAGCCAGCGTCCACAGGAAGGCCCAGGGGTTGTGGAAGGCGTTATGGGTGACGTGGGACACGGTGTTCTCCCACGCGTCCCCGAAGGGGATGTATCCCAGCATCCCCAGCAGCATCCACACCACCCCGACGGCATCGGCGGCGAAGCCCAGCAGCCAAAACTTCCACCAGAGCCGCTTCACCACCGCGCCCTTCTGGGTGTGCTTCAGCGCCAGCAGGGTGAAAAACAGCACGGCGCAATCCACCAGCAGATTGCCGGGGATAATGACCAGCCACAGCGGGCTGGGGAGCGCCACGATCATCCAAATGGGGAAAATGACGTTATAGAGACGGGTTTGTTTTTTCACGGCGTTTTGCCCTCCTTCTTTTGACGGGTCAGCCCCAGCTTTTTTCGGATGGCGGTCAGCTCCATATACCACCCCAGCCAACGAACCATCCAGATGAGAAAGTACAGCAGAGCCAGCGCCCCCAGCCACAACAGCCAGGCCATTGGATCCCGCGCCCCGATGGACACCCCCAGCAGCAGCGACCACAGGGTGGCGGTGGCGGCAAAGTGGATCAAAGACTGCGTTGCCAGTTCCCGCCCGTTGTCGGCAAAGGGAAGGGTGGCGATGCCCACCACTACCCCTAAGCCAAAGAGCAGGACACAGGCGATCAGAATCGCCCAGGGCCTTCCTGCCCAGTCGATCAGCGGTTTGCAAAGTGCGGGAACGGAATAGCCCCCTTTAAACAGAACGTCCCGGTACATGGCCGCCAGCAGCAGGCCGGCCATCCCGCCCACCAGCATCCTGGGGAGCCACTGTTTTTTGAAGTTTTCCATCATGCGCCCCTCTCTTACAGACCTAGCGCCTGCTTGATCTTCTTCACGTACCGCCGGGACACCCAGCACACCGTCCCGCCCTCCAGGGTCAT
>CAZCFU010000472.1:0-1285 GCA_964498005.1 uncultured Oscillospiraceae bacterium
TAGAGCCGCTCCAGCTCCTCCTTGGCGTCCTCCAGCTTCTTCACGTTCCGGCCGGTGATGACGAGGTTGGCCCCCTCCTTGGCAAAGGCGGTGGCGATGCCGTAGCCGATGGAGCCGCAGCTCGTGCCGTCGCTGAGGACAGCCCGGCCGGCGCCGGTGATGATGACAGTCTTGCCGTTCATAGTGCCCATGTTTGTGTTCCTCCTCATAAAATTAGTCCCGGGGCGGCGCGCCTCGGGGGTCGAATGGTGATCTGCTCCTAATTTACCACATTTCTTTGCAAATTACCACCCTCTTTTGGTGCAAATTTGAAAAAAGTTTTTAGGAAGGCGGCGGTTTGGCCTTACTCTTGACTTGTCCCGGGCCAAAGCGTAAAATAAAGCGGTGAATGGTTGAGAAAACTGGCAGGGCCGGGCAAGGGCGTCCGGCAAACTGGTTTGAGGCAATGGGGCCGCGCCTGCCGTGTGGGAGGAATTGTTATGGCAACGGGTACGAAATTCATCTTTGTCACCGGCGGCGTGGTGTCCGGGCTGGGCAAGGGCATCACGGCGGCGTCCCTGGGGCGGCTGCTGAAGCAGCGGGGCCTGAAGGTACGGGTGCAGAAGCTGGATCCCTATCTAAATGTAGACCCCGGCACCATGAGCCCCTATCAGCACGGGGAGGTGTTCGTCACCGACGACGGGGCGGAGACCGACCTGGACCTGGGCCACTACGAGCGGTTCATCGACGAGAACCTGACCTTCAACTCCTCCGTGTCCTCCGGCAAGGTGTACTGGAACGTGCTGAACCGGGAGCGTGCGGGGGATTACCTGGGGGGCACGGTGCAGATCATCCCCCACATCACCGACGAGATCAAGCGGCACATTTACTCCCTGGAGGCCCCCGACGTGGACGTGGCCATTGTGGAGATCGGCGGCACCGTGGGCGACATCGAGTCCCAACCCTTCCTGGAGGCCATCCGGCAGGTGGCCGCCCAGCGGGGGCGGCAGAACGTCATGTTCATCCACGTGTCCCTCATTGTGTCCATCCCCGGTTCCGGGGAGCTGAAGTCCAAACCCACCCAGCACTCCGCCAAAGAGTTATTGTCGCTGGGCATTCAACCGGACGTTATCATGTGCCGCAGCGATTCCCCCATCCCCAAGGATATTCTGGACAAGATCTCCCTGTTCTGCAACATCCCCGAGGATCACGCCATTCCCAACCTCACCGCCGATTTGCTGTACGAGGTGCCGCTGATGCTGGAGCGGGAGGGGCTGGCCGACGTGGTGGTGCGGCGGCTGGGGCT
>CAZCFU010000473.1:0-1279 GCA_964498005.1 uncultured Oscillospiraceae bacterium
TTCAGCTTTTCCCTGGAGCGGGAGGCGATCAACGCCGGCCACACCGAGGATGAGATCAAGGACGACCTTGCCGCCGCCATTGACAGCCTGAAGTCCTCCGCCGCCACCTATGGCTACAGCTATTCCGCCTATCTGCGGGCGCTGTACGGCCCCTATATGAGCGCCGGCGTGTTTGAGCGGGAGCTCACCCGCTCCCTGATGGCCAACCTGCTTTCCAGCGAGAAGTACACCGAACTCTATAACAGCTACGTTCAGAGCGATCTGGACGCCTACTATCAGGAGAACGCCGACAGCCTGGACACCATTGAGTACTCCTACCTCTATTTCTCCGCCCCCTCCGTGGATACCAAGGACGAGGACGGCAACGAGCTGCCCGAGGACGAGGCGCAGAAGCTGAAGGACGACGCCAAGGCCGAGGCCAAAGAGAAGGCTGAGGAGGCCCTGAAGGCCGTCAAGGGCGGCGCCTCTTTTGAGGCCCAGGCGGACAAGTATGAGTTGTCCGCGGCCAACCACGGCGACCACGCCAAGGCGGTGGGCACCAGCAACGTCGGCTCTGCCTACCGGGAGCAGCTGCTCGAGCTGGGCAAGGGCGAGTATGATCTGGTGGAAGTGGACGGCGGCTATTACGTCATCTCCTTCCACGACCGCTATCTGGCGGACGAGCCCACCCGGGATGTGCGCCACATCCTGGTCCGGGCGGAGACCACCACCGACAGCAGCGGCAATATCGCCGCCCCCACCGACGATGCCTGGGCCGCCGCCAAGGCCAAGATGGACGAGATCCAGGCCGCGTGGGATGCCAGCGGCAAGACTGAGGACGACTTCGCCAAGCTGGCCAACGAGAAGTCTGACGACGCCGGCTCCAACACAAACGGCGGGCTGTATGAGCGCAACTACGAGGGGCACTTTGTCCCCGAGTTCAACGACTGGGTGTTCGGCAGCGATCACCAGCCCGGCGATGTGGGCATGGTTCAGCACAACGAGGCAGGCGGCAGCTATTACGGCTACCATCTGATCTACTACGTGGGCGAGAACGAGCCGGTGTGGATGGACACCACCCGCAGCACCATGGCCAATGAGGCTGAGTCTGAGTGGGCGGACGGCATTTTCGCCAACTACCCCACCGCCGAGCTGGGCGGTGCCAACAATCTGGGGAAATAATAAACCGCAAAAAAGAGGGCCGGGCAATTGCCCGGCCCTCTTTATTATGGGAAATCCTTTTCCGCCCGGTTTCGACAGACCCGGAACTCATTCCGAGGTCCGCGGACGGCTCTGGACG
>CAZCFU010000474.1:0-1276 GCA_964498005.1 uncultured Oscillospiraceae bacterium
GATGGATCGAGGAGAACCCCCTGATCTCCCAGCAGGAGCTGGCGGACAAGGCGGGCATTGCCCGGTCATCGGTGGCGGTGCACATCTCCAACCTGATGAAAAAGGGCCACATCGCGGGGAAGGGCTATATCGTGTCCACCGCGCCCTATGCCGTGGTGGTGGGCGGCGTGAATATGGACATCGGCGGTGTGTCCAGCGCCCCGCTGGTCCCCGCCGACTCCAACCCCGGCGTGGTGCGCGTGAGCCTGGGGGGCGTGGGGCGGAACATCGCCCACAACATGGCTCTGCTGGGGATAGATGTGCGTCTGCTCACCGCTTTCGGGGACGACGGCCACGCCCAGCGCGTCGCGGCCTCCTGCGGGGAGCTGGGCATCGACATCAGCCGGTCGCTGGTGGTGCCCGGTGAGCGCACCTCTACCTACCTGTTTATCGCGGATGAGCGGGGGGAGATGGCGCTGGCCCTGGCCGACATGGACATCTACCGCCACATCACCCCGGCATACCTGGCATCCCGAGCGCAATTGCTGCAAAACGCCCAGCTGGTCATCGTGGATGCCAACATCCCCGCCGACGCTATCGCGTGGCTGGCCCAGCACGTGAAGCCCCCCATCTTTGCCGATCCGGTGTCCACCGCCAAGGCGGACAAGCTGCGGCCCGTGCTGGGGAAGCTCCACACCCTGAAGCCCAACCGCATCGAGGCCGAGCTGCTGTCCGGGGTGGCTATCACGGACGAGGACAGCTTGAACCGCGCCGCCGACGTGCTGCTGGACACCGGCCTGCGCCGGGTGTTCATCTCCCTGGGTGGGGACGGGGTGCTGGCCGCCGACCACAGCGGCCGGGCGCGCCTGCCCTGCATGAAGGGGAACATGGTGAACACCACCGGCTGCGGGGACGCGTTCATGGCGGCGCTGGCCTGGGCCTACCTGGAGGGCACCGCGCTGGAGGATACCGCCCGGGCGGGCACCGCCGCCGCGGCCATCGCCATGGAGAGCGGCGAGACCATCAATGACGCCATAAGCGCGGAAGCTCTGGCGGAGCGCATGAAATTGTAAATCCATCAAAACATATTTATATTGGAGGTTTTTATCATGGCTTTGAACAAATATCTGGACGTATCCCCCGAGGTGGCCGAGGCCCTGGCCAACGGCAGGCCCGTGGTGGCGCTGGAGTCCACCATCATCTCCCACGGTATGCCCTACCCCCAGAATGTGGAGACCGCTTTGGCGGTGGAGAACATCATCCGGGAGAACGGCGCCACCCCCGCCACCATCGCCGT
>CAZCFU010000475.1:0-1271 GCA_964498005.1 uncultured Oscillospiraceae bacterium
ATCAGATGCGTTCCGTCTAAAAATTTGCTTGACAAGTTCATGTGCATTAACTATAATGCAGTTAATGCACATGAACCTTTTTGATGAAATAGAAATGAGGTAGATTTATGGATAAGTATTTTCATGCTAACGCAGTGCTTTCAATCTTTAGCAAAAGTTACATGGAGCTAAAGAAAGATTTGCCCATCCGACCAAGTGAGATGGGAGTTCTGAACATTATCACTGAAACGCCGGGACCCCATACACCTATCATGCTTGCCGAATTGTTAAAAGTGTCAAAACCGATGATTACTGCACATTTGACTTCTTTAGGGAGCAAAGGGTATATAACAAAGCAGCCGTCTCTTGAAGATAAGCGTGCTTACTATATCTTGCCCACCGAAAAAGCCAGCGCATTGGTAAAGCGTGCGAAAGATGATCTATATCGGCGCCTTGACCAATTAGTGGATGGACTGGGGGAAGATCAGTTTAATCTTTTGGTAAAGCTGGCTGGAGAGGCAAGCAGTATTTTGGAAGTAGAGGGAGGGAAAGAAAATGAGTAAATCAGAACAATCTATGAACCCGCTTGCAACGGCTCCTATCGGAAAAACACTGACAAAATTTGCTGTTCCGGCAATCATAAGCAATTTAATTACATCTGTATATAACATTGTCGATCAGATTTTTATTGGGCAAAATGTTGGTATTCTTGGTAATGCGGCGACAAATGTAGCTTTCCCAATATCCATTATCTGTACTGCTGTTGCAATATTGTTTGGCTTTGGCGGCGCAGCAAGGTTAAACCTCGAAATGGGACGGGGAAATCACGAAAAGGGGGGACGCATTGTTGGCTCTACCTTTACCTGTCTGCTGATTGCGGGTGTGACGATTTCAGTAGTTGTTGCTGTTTTTCTTGACCCCCTTCTCAGTCTTTTCGGCGCAACAGCGCAAAATATAAATTACGCAGTTACCTATGTATCCATTATCAATATCGGTATTCCATTTCTGCTTTTCAGCACTGGCGGCAGCCATTTAATAAGAGCAGATGGTAAGCCCACATACTCAATGATTTCTGTCATGGTAGGTGCTGTTCTAAATGTCGTGCTTGATGCCATATTCGTTCCCAGGTTTGGAATGGCGGGGGCTGCATGGGCAACTGTCGCTGGTCAATTTGTAAGCGGCGTGTTTATTCTTTTCTACATTCCTCGTTATCAGTCCTTTCGGTTAAAATTCAAAGATTTTGTTCCAGCCTTAGAAAGCATTAGAGCTGTGGTGCCCCTTGGTACTTCGGT
>CAZCFU010000476.1:0-1271 GCA_964498005.1 uncultured Oscillospiraceae bacterium
TCAACCTGAACTATCTTACCGTCACGAATATGTAAGATTATATCCGCAAATCCTGCAAGATAATTATCATGCGTTACCATAACAAGCGTCTGGTTCTTCTCCCTGACAATCTTCTTCATCAGGTTCATAACCTCAACCGAAGTATTAGAATCCAGATTTCCGGTAGGCTCATCCGCAAAAATTATTTCCGGCTCAACCACTAATGCCCTTGCCACGCCAACCCTCTGCTGCTGTCCACCAGACATCTGATTAGGTCTGTGTTTCTTGTGTTTAGTAAGACCCACCAGATCCAGCATCTCATCCGCTTTCTTATTGCGCTGCTTCTTGTCCATTCCCTGAAATGTAAGCGGCAGTGCTACATTTTCTATGGCGTTCATGGTTCCCATTAAGTTAAATGACTGAAAAATAAAACCAATATGCTCTCTTCTGAAAGCAACCAACTGATTCTCAGTCTTTTTCTCCATATGCTCACCGGCGATTATGATTTCTCCCTTAGTGGGTTTCTCTAAGCCCGCCATCATATTTAAAAGCGTAGATTTTCCTGAGCCTGAGGTTCCGACAATAGAACAGAAATTTCCCCTGTCTATCGTGAAGTCCACCCCGTTTAGGGCCCGGACCTTGGTCTCACCTACGCGGTATATCTTATATAAATCTTTGACACATATTACAGGTTCTGACACACCAACCATACCTTTCTTTCTAACTTCTAACTGGTTTTATTTACCATATGAGAATCATTATAAACTATAATTCCATAAAGTGATACTGTTTTTATAAATCTTTTTCTTAATATTTTATTAATGCTATTATATTAATATTTCGGATTAATAATCATATTTTTATAGGAACTTATTTGATGATTTACCTAATTATTCTATTATCCGACCAATAACTATTATATTCGCTACAGATTTATTTTTCAAGTTCTTTTTCGCTATTAGCGATTTTTATACATCACTTGATTGTGTATATAATTCAAAATTTACTTTAGAATATACAAAAAGGTAACCTGATCATATTCATAAGGAAGCAGATAATGAGCGAAACAAAATCCATAATAGGTAACAGAATACGCAATTTGAGAATATCACACAAATTAACACAGGCACAGTTTGCCGAGCTTATTGATATTTCTGTTAATTTTCTTTCTGAAATTGAAAACGGCAAAAAAGGAATGTCGCAAGATACGTTGTACAAGCTGTGTTCCAAATTTGCCGTCTCCGCTGATTATATTCTCTTTGGTATTGAATCAAACAGTGCCAATATTTCTT
>CAZCFU010000477.1:0-1270 GCA_964498005.1 uncultured Oscillospiraceae bacterium
GGCGGAGGTGCCCCTGCCCGGCGGGTGCGACTTCGGCAGCCGCCCCATCGACCAGCACATCAAGGGCCTCACCGCCCTGGGGGCCGAGGTCAAGGTGGAGAAGGGCTATATGTGCGCCCAGGCCGAGGGCGGGCGCATGAAGGGCAGCCAGATCTACCTGGACGTGGCCAGCGTGGGCGCCACCATGAACCTGATGCTGGCCGCCGTGCTGGCGGAGGGCACCACTGTCATTGAAAATACTGCCAAGGAGCCCCATATCGTGGACCTGGCCAACTTCCTCAACTCCATGGGGGCGGAGATCACCGGCGCGGGCACCGACGTCATCAAGATCCGCGGCGTGGACAAGCTGCGGGGCGGGGAGTATTCCATCATCCCCGACCAGATCGAGGCGGGCACCTATATGGCCGCCGTCACCGCCGCCGGGGGCGAGGTCCGCGTCTGCAACATTATTCCAAAGCATTTGGAGTGTATCACCGCCAAGCTGGTGGAGATGGGCGCCGAGGTGGAGGAGGAGGGGGACAGTCTCATCGTCCGCCGCAGCGGCCCCCTTCAGCGCACCAACATCAAGACCATGTTTTACCCCGGCTTCCCCACCGATATGCATCCGCAGATCGCGGCGGTGCTGTGTCTGGCCCGGGGAACCAGCGTCATCACGGAGGGCGTGTGGGACAACCGCTACCGCTACACGGAGGAATTCCGCCGGCTGGGGGCCAAGATCCAGGTGGACGGCAAGATCGCCATCATCGAGGGCGTGGAGAAGCTCACCGGCGCGCCCATGGAGGCCTGCGACCTGCGGGCGGGGGCGGCGATGATCATCGCCGGACTGGCGGCCCAGGGCACCAGCGAGATCTCCAACGTGAAGCACATCGAGCGGGGCTATGAGGACATCATCGGCAAGCTGTCCGGCATCGGCGCGGATATCCGGGCCGTGGAAATGCCCGACCCGGAGCAGCGCAAAGTCAATGCCGTGAGCTGACCAAGACAGGAAACGCAACGCCGGAAAGGGCAAAGTCCTTTCCGGCTTGTTCGTGATAAAGAGAGAACGATGGGGGATAAATATGCTGAAGGCGGCCACGCTGGCCAGCGGCTCATCGGGCAACTGCGCCGTGGTGAGCGACGGCAGGGTACATATTTTGATCGACGCGGGCATATCCGCCCGACGGATCACCCAGGGCCTGCGGGCACTGGGGGTGGAGCCCCGGCACCTGGCCGGCGTACTCATCACCCACGAGCACGCCGACCACGTCAACGGCCTGGAGGTGCTGTGCAG
>CAZCFU010000478.1:0-1266 GCA_964498005.1 uncultured Oscillospiraceae bacterium
TTTCTATGGACATAACCATCACCCCAACCAAATTGAGCGGAACCGTTTTCCCGCCGCCGTCCAAATCCCAGGCCCACCGCCTGCTCATCGCCGCCGCCCTGGCGGACGGGGTGAGCCGCCTTGATAACCTCGCCCTCTCCCAGGACATCGTGGCCACCATCGACTGCCTTTCCGGGCTGGGCGCGGAATTCACCTGGGAGGGGCCGGAGCTGATCGTCCGGGGCATGGCCGCCGGCGCCATGTCCCCCCTGCGGCGGCTGGCCTATCCACACCTGGACTGCGGGGAAAGCGGCTCCACCCTGCGCTTCCTGATCCCCATCGCCCTGGCGGTGCGGGGGGGCGGCATTTTCACCGGCCGGGGGCGGCTGATGGAGCGGCCCCAGAAACCCTACTTCGACCTGTTTGACGAGAAGGGCATCTTTTATGAGCTAAAGGACGGTGTGCTCACCGTCACGGGAACGCTGACCCCTGGGGAGTACCGCCTGCCGGGGAACGTGTCCTCCCAGTTTGTCACGGGCCTGCTGTACGCCCTGTCCCTGCGGGACGGGGATTCTGAAATCATCCTCACCTCCCCGCTGGAGAGCCGGGGCTATGTGGACATGACGCTGGACGCCCTGGGGCTGTTCGGCATCTACCCGGAGGCGCGGGAAAGCGGCTTCTTCATCCCCGGAAACCGGGTTTATGAGCCCCAGGACTTCATCGTTGAGGCCGACTGGTCCCAGGCGGCGTTCTGGTACGCCGCAAAATGGCTGGGCAGTCCGGTGGAGGTGGGCGGCATGGATCCCAGCTCCGCCCAGGGGGACGCGGCCGTCCAAACCCAGATCCGGGAGCTGTCCCAGCCCGGGGACGTGGACATCGACGTGTCCGACTGCCCCGACCTGGTGCCGCCGCTGGCGGCGATGGCGGCGCTCCGGGCGGGACAGACCACCCGGCTGACCAACGCCGCCCGCCTGCGCATTAAGGAGAGCGACCGGCTGGCCGCCGTCACCCAGGTGCTGAACGCCCTGGGGGCAGATGTGACCGAGGGGCCAGATTCCCTTACTATCCGTGGAAAGGAAGCGCTGGCAGGCGGCGCGATGGTGGACAGCTTCAACGACCACCGCATTGCCATGATGGCCGCCATCGCCGCCACCCGGTGTGAAAAGCCCGTCACTGTGCTGGGGGCGGAGTGTGTGGCCAAGTCCTACCCTGATTTTTGGGAGGAATATGAACGGCTGGGCGGGCAAATCCAGCGCCGGTATGATCTGTCCCTGGCCCCCATTGGCC
>CAZCFU010000479.1:0-1265 GCA_964498005.1 uncultured Oscillospiraceae bacterium
ATCTTCGGGGTGGGGACGATCTGCGTCCACTCCTCGGATAAGACCATGCCCCATTTGGATCTGAAAAACGTGAAGGATCCCAGAAAGGTCAAAGAGCTGATCCATCAGAGCGTGGAGCAGGCCAAGGACAAGCGCCGTATGCGTGCCACCGAGGTGCTGGGCAAGCCGGGCGGCCCGGCGTTCCATGACGGGGACGAATTTGACTTTGACCCGGATGAGGACGACTGTGACGAAAATTGACGAAAGAAAGCACTGGACAAACAGCGGAGGAACATTATGTCTGAAGAGCGCAATGAATTGAATGAAATCAACAACACCCAGGTGGAGCATGAGTACGGCGCTTCGGAGATCCAGGTGCTGGAGGGCCTGGAGGCCGTCCGCAAGCGCCCCGGTATGTATATCGGCTCCACGTCGGCCTCCGGCCTGCACCACCTGGTGTATGAGATCGTGGACAACGCCATCGACGAGGCGCTGGCGGGCTACTGCGACCAGATTACCGTGGAGATCCTGGAGGGCGACGTGATCCGGGTCACCGACAACGGCCGCGGCGTCCCTGTGGACATCCAGCCCCAGACCGGCAAGCCCGCCCTGGAGGTGGTGTACACCGTCCTGCACGCCGGCGGCAAGTTTGGCGGCGGCGGGTACAAGGTGTCCGGCGGCCTCCACGGCGTGGGCGGCAGCGTGGTCAACGCCTTGTCCGAGTGGATGGAAGTCCGCGTCCACAAAAACGGACAGATCTACGAGGTCAAGTTCTCCCGTGGGGCCATTACCCAGGAAATGACGGTCATCGGCGCCACCGACCACACCGGCACCGAGGTGGTGTTCAAGCCAGACCCCGAGATGTTCGAGACCACCGTGTACGACTACGAGACCCTCCACCGCCGGATGCGGGAGCAGGCGTTTTTGAACGCGGGCGTGAAGATCCTCATGGCCGACCGCCGCCCGGAGCACGAGGCGGAGGAGTTCATGCACTATGAGGGCGGCATCCGGGAGTTCGTCACCTTCATCAACCAGAACAAGACCCCTCTCCACGAGAAAGTCATCTACATGGCCGGCTCCAAGGACGACTCCATGGCGGAGATCGCCATGCAGTACTGCGAGGACAGCTATAACGAGGTCATCGTGTCCTTCGCCAACAACGTCCACACCCCGGAGGGCGGCATGCACGAGGAGGGCCTGAAGCGCGCCCTCACCAACGTGCTCAACGCCTACGGCAAAAAGGCCAAGCTGCTGAAGGACGAGGACAAGGTGTCCGGCGACGACTG
>CAZCFU010000480.1:0-1264 GCA_964498005.1 uncultured Oscillospiraceae bacterium
CGATGACCAGGTGGTTGGCGGTGAGCCGGTGCTCCTTGCCGTCCAGGGTGGTGAGCGCTTCGCCCTCCGCGCCGCCCTTCACCTCGGGGGTGTGGAGGGTGAGGGGCGCGTCAAAGGTGGCGGCGGCCTCCCGGGCCAGGCCGATGACGGACAGGCAGTCCGGGCGGTTGGGGGTGATCTCGAACTCGACCACGTGGTCGTCCAGGCCCACAGCCTCCCGGATGTCCTGGCCCAGGGTGAGGCCGGTGAGCTCCGGATCGTCGGACAGGATCCAAATGCCGTCGGCGTAGGCGGTGGGGAAGTCCCGCTGATCCAGGCCCAGCTCGGCGAAGGAGCACAGCATCCCGTTGGAGACCTCGCCCCGCAGCTTGCCCTTCTCGATCTTCTTGCCGCCGGGGAGGGTGGACTTGTGCAGGGCCACGGGCACCAGGTCGTTCTCCTTCACGTTCTGCGCCCCGGTGACGATCTGGAGGGGCTCGTCTTTGCCCACGTCTACCTGGCAGATCCACATATGGTCGGAATTGGGGTGACGCGCCAGGGACTTGACCTGGCCCACCACCACATTGCTGATCTCGCTGCCCTCGATGGAGGTGCCCTCCACCTTGGAGCCGGACAGGGTCATGGCCTCGGCGAACTCCCGGTCAGGGGTGTCTATTTTCACAAACTCATTGAGCCATTTTCGGGATAGATTCATATATAAAACTCCTCTTTTATAACGTTGTCACGCTGCGAAGCGGCCAGGGCGTTCGGTCGCTTTCCCGCCGACTCGGGTTGGTCTGCGGGCGGCTGTGCCGCCCTTCGCTCACCCTCGCTCTGGTCCAAGCTCCCTCACTGTCCGCTTCTCCGCGCTTCTTGCTCAAAACTGCTCTAAGAACCGGACGTCGTTCTCGAAGATCAGGCGCAGGTCGTCGATCTTGAACCGGCGCAGGGCGGTGCGCTCCAGGCCCATGCCGAAGGCCCAGCCCGACCACTCGTCGGGGTCAATGCCCGCCATTTCCAGCACCCGGGGATGGATCATGCCAGCGCCCAGTAGCTCGATCCAGCCCTCGCCCTTGCAGGTGGGGCAGCCGACGCCGCCGCACTTGTGGCACTGCACGTCCATCTCGCAGGACGGCTCGGTGAAGGGGAAGTGGTGGGGACGGAAGCGGGTGACGGTGCCCTGGCCGAAGAGCTGCTCCGCCAGGGTGTTCAGGGTGCCCTTCAGGTCGGCCATGGTGATATTCTTGTCGATGACCATGCCCTCCACCTGGTGGAACATGGGGGA
>CAZCFU010000481.1:0-1261 GCA_964498005.1 uncultured Oscillospiraceae bacterium
GCAAACGGCTTATCAATCCCGATGACTGTAATCCGAAATGTATAATGGGATATACTTTTGTATTGGATGGTGCGCAGTATCAGAAATGCCGTTACATGGCGTTTCAGCCTACATTGAGTGAAGAAAACAATCCGTACATAAAGGAATTTTTAGAGAAAGAATTTATAATTTGCAGAAATTCACCCAACTGATGTAAACAACTCTCTTAATTGTTGTTCCTCAAAATTTTTTATACTTTACATAGCTCTCCCTTTTTTAACCTTAATACAACATCAGCTTTTTTTGCCAAATCATTTGAATGAGTGACTACTACAACACATTTATTCATTTGATGAGCACACTCTTTGAGTATTTCTATAATTTCCGCTGCTGTATCTTCATCAAGGTTTCCCGTCGGTTCGTCACCAAGAACAATATTAGCGTCAGAAGCTAATGCTCTTGCAATTGCTACACGCTGTTGTTGACCGCCGGATAATTTAAGCACATTTCGTTTGATTTCTTCTTTTGTCAATCCAACGCGTTCTAAAATAGACTGTGGATTACATTTTGCAGTCAATAATACATTTTCTAACGGAGTCAGATAATCAATCAAGTTGTAACTTTGGAAAATAAACGCTACGTTATTTTTGCGGTGTGAAGCAAGGCCGATTTCCTCGATATTCTGTCCTTTAAATAAAATTTCACCGCTTGCCGGGCTGTTCAGTCCGCCAAGCAAAGAAAGCAATGTTGTTTTACCGCAACCGGAAGAACCGATAACTGCATAAATTTTTCCTTTTTCAAATTTTGCGTTTATGCTCTTTAAAACGTTGCGTTTATTATCGTAGGAAAAACGCACTCCTTTTATTTCCATAATACTCATTTTTTATTCCTCCTATTAGCTCATTTGAGACAAAATGTATTTGGGTTTCATGCGAAAAACTTTTAAGGAAGCCAATTTTACCGAAATAATAATGATTATTATTCCAATAAGATAAACAAGCAGTATATCTTGAAGCTTCACTTCAACCGAGATACTATCAACCGTTGCCATATCTGATACGTCATAATGAATATACTGACCTGTAATATCAAGATATTCGCTGCCGTCGTCAGGCATATCCATTTGAATAGGTGCTTGCGTTTCAGTAGCTTTGTTCAAAATGAGATCACTTGTGCCTTGTGCTATTGCGATACCGGAAAAATAGGAAAATCCAAACGCAATAACAGCTACAATCAATATCTCTAAGGTATATTGCAGGTCAATTTTTGATTTGCTGATACC
>CAZCFU010000482.1:0-1256 GCA_964498005.1 uncultured Oscillospiraceae bacterium
TGACGGCGCCGGTGATGACGTTCTTCATCTTGGTGCGCACGAAAGCGGCGCCCTTGCCGGGCTTGACGTGCTGGAACTCCACTACCTGCATCACTTTGCCTTCCATCTCGAAGGTCACGCCGTTGCGGAAATCGCCTGCTGTAATCATTGCCATTGGTCTCGTCCTCCAATATCGAAAATTTATCGTTTCAAGAGAAATAAGTCAATGTATTATACCCCATATGCGGGGAGATTGCAAGAGGGTTTGCGGGATTCGCCGGATTCTCCGCGCTGGACAGAGGCCCTGGTCCAGGAGCTGTCGGCGCTCCGCGGTCATTCGGCCAGCGAAAGCTCAGCGAATGTATCCAATCAGCCGGTTTTCTACAAACTCTTTCATCCCCATCAAGCGGTAAAAACGGCGGTTGTCTTCCTCCTCCAGACCCGTCATCAGGACAAAATTTTCAACGTGCTCATATTTTTTCATGGCCATGGAAAGCAGGGATCTGCCAATGCCCATCCGGCGGTATTCCGGGCCAACAATCAAATCAGAAACAAGCAGGTCGTATTCACCGTCGCCAAGACAGCGAATGAACCCCAGCAGCTTCTCATCCTCAAACGCGCCCAGCACATACAACGAACGCGCGAATGCGCGCCCTACCTGGTCCGGCTCCGCGTAAATCGTCCAATGCTCCGATTGGTACAGCGACATGATCTGCTCCAAAAGCTCGCATCCAAACTCTCTGTAGGCAACCATGCTGACCTCCTGTAAAGACAGATTTTATTTTAATTTTACCACAGTCGGCCCCGGAGTTCAAGACGCGCCCGCCAGAGACACCGGAATCCCTGCGGCCCCGCCTGCTCAAACAGAAAAGGGGATTGCCATTTCCCGCATTAAAGTATATAATGAAAAATAACGCTTTGGAAACACAGGAGGAAACCCGCTATGAAAGACCTGCTCCACCTTTTGGAGGACGACTCCACCCTGACCCATGAACAGCTCGCCGCCATGACCGGGCAGACCCCGGCGGAGGTGTCGGCGGCGGTGGCACAATATGAGAAGGACCGCATCATCCTGGGCTACAAGACCATCGTGGACTGGGACCGCACCCACCAGGAGTCGGTCACCGCCCTGATCGAGGTCAGCGTCACCCCCCAGCGGGGCGAGGGCTTCGACCGGGTGGCCCAGCGCATTTACCAGTACGACGAGGTGGAATCCCTCTATCTCATATCCGGCGGTTCCCACGACATGATGGTCACCATCTCCGGGCGCACCCTGA
>CAZCFU010000483.1:0-1250 GCA_964498005.1 uncultured Oscillospiraceae bacterium
ACAGTCACGGACAATCGGGCTGTCCAGCACAATGTCGAATCCGTGCATCCTTCCCTTGTAAAGAGGAGACCCATGAGTTTTTACAGATGCGGCGGACAATTTCCCCCATCTCTGGACGGCGTTCATCCACGGTAGTACCAATATAGTCGATAAAAACCGATTTGACCATGCCTGCACCTCTATCACTCAGATGTATCAATTTCAATTCCATATGCTTTCAAAAGCTCGAGTGCTTTTGCTTCACCTTCGGTGTTGAAGGACGCGGATTTACTTCGGCCTCCGGCGTTGACCAACCCTTCGTCTGTTAGCTCATTCAAAATGTCAAAATCATATCCCTTCCAACACAGACGGGCTTTCGGATATATCCCGGCTCGGTCAGGCTTTTTCCGAATGCCCGGAACGAGGCTCTCCTCCCAGGATGTGAGGTACATCAGCATCAGCGTTAAGTCTTTGATTGTATTTCTATCCATCTGCTATCCCCCCGCTGGTAGATTACCTTAATAGAATAACACGGCATAGGAAAGCTGTCTATCCAAAAAATTCTGAAAAGTGGTTCTCATTTTGCCATAACCCGGGCTCGGCCATACTGTACAAAAGAGGACTGGAAACGTTTCTGAAACATTCCCAGTCCTTTTTTGTTGATGCCGGAATCCTCAGTCTTTTCAATAATATTTCAAGCCACGAAGCCTTGGCTTGGCTGTTTTAGCAGCCATACCGCCAGCATCACACAAAGTGCAATGCTGGCGGACAAAAAATTTACATTTTTAATAGCGGCTGTTCATAAAGCTATTTCTCAAGATAAATCAGCTCGATGCCCTCGTCTATACCCAAATTTCGGCTATACTGTTTATCCGTGGAGTTATTCCAATGCTCATGAACACCCAGGTTAGTGACCGTGTTTCCGCGACTGTCCGTATAGACTGTGCCGGAGGGCGCGTGAGCAGCCAGCGCCGCTTCATGGAGATAGTTCTCTACCGTAGGATTGTCCCGCAGGGAGCTATTGCAGCGGATCACAGTCGGTTCGTTCATTAGAAAATCCGCACCTACGCTGTCGATGGCCACTGGGTCCTGGGATACAAATACGCTGGCGGTATAGTGACCGCTGAAGGGAGTCTGCTGCCAACGGGAGTTGTCCCCGGTGATGACCGCGCCTTCGGAGGGGGCACAGATGATGGCATCCAGCATATACAGCACTGTTTTGCCGCCCAGATCGGCGTTTGCCATCAGATCCACCAGCGGGCTGTAGATGC
>CAZCFU010000484.1:0-1244 GCA_964498005.1 uncultured Oscillospiraceae bacterium
TGCCACTGTTGAAGTTCAAGTTCGACCCGCGGACCTCTGTTGCCGAGAAAGGCGAACTACTCCAGGAGTAACCGTTCGTGCCCACATTGTTCAGGCCGCCGGAATTGCTGGTGCGGTAACCCGAAGCGGGAGGATCTTTTAAGTAACTGCTTGCTGTATGGCGCAGAGGACGACCTGCGGCCGAACCCCGCCACCAACTGGCATTTCATAACCGAACCACTACGCAGCCCGCCCACGGAGGGCCCCGGCTGCGACCTTTACATCGCCCGGTGAGTTACTGAATTTACAAGACACTCTTTCGGAGGCCCATGACCTCACGAAACTCCGATCCTGTTTCTGCCCGTCAAAGAGAATCTTTACTTTATATATATTGTATGTCGTCGAAATCATTCCCCACGCAGAGCAGCCGTAAATTCTTGCACGCAGCGAACGGGGAAACCGTTCGCACGGTGGTTGCTATTCTCGGGGTTCACGTTGGAACTGTTGAAGTCCAAGTACGAGCCGTTGACACTCGTAGCCCCAGCAGGCGAACTGCTCCAGGCGTAACCGTTCGTGCCCACATTGTTCAGGCCGCCGGAACCGCTGTTGCGGTTACCCGAAGCGGGCGGGTTCTTACAAGTAACTGCTTGCTGTATGGCGCAGGGGATGTCTCCGCAGAGGCGAACCCCACCACCAACTGGTGTTTCATAACCGGGCCGCCACGCAGCCCGCCGTCATGTCGGCCCGGCTGCGACCTTTACGCCGCCCGGTGAGTTACTGAATTTACAAGACGCTCTTTCGGAGGCCGGTGACCCCGCGAAACTCCGATCCTGTTCTGCCCGGCAGAGAATTTATTTCGTTAATTTTCGTGTTTTGTTTTTCGTTAAATTTCGTAAAGCGTCGATTTTCGTAACATCGACTTTTGCGTTAAGCGTCGACTTTTTCGTTAATCGCCGGTTTGCGAAAACCGAAAACCGTCGATTGCTTCGATTTTTATTTTTTCATTTTTTGCCGATCCCCGCACCCCTACTTCTCGACGAAGAGCTGCGAAGTCTCGTTCTGTCGCTTGACGGTCTTGGCGTGCCATGCCGCAAGCTGCTTGGATACCGACTCGACCTCGACGGCCAACGCCTGAAACAACTTGGGGTTGATGTGCCCCAGGTCGAAGAGTATGCGGAACCGTGCCTTGATGCCGGGCACCAAATCGCGCGCCTGCTGCAGCGGAACGTGTTTGTTGTCGGCGGCATAATGGGTCTTGTAGATCA
>CAZCFU010000485.1:0-1241 GCA_964498005.1 uncultured Oscillospiraceae bacterium
GGCCGGCGATGAGCAGGGCCTGGTGGTACAGCACCTCCGCGTACTTGGCGGCGCGGTCGCGGTCTTCATTGTCCAGGGCGGACTTGAGGGCGGCGAAGGGGGCGGAGGCGGGGTTCAGCTCCAGCACCCGCTGGGCCTTCATGGCGCCCATGGGGGAGGAACCTTCCATCTTGGCGAAATATTTTTCCATCTCCAGGGACATGGGGCCGTCGGCGGTCATGCACACGGGGGCAGTTTTGAGGATCTTGGAGACGCGGGCCTCGTGGATGCGGTCGCCCAGGGTCTCCTTCACGAAGTCCAGGACGGACTTGCTCTCCTCCGCCTGCTTCTCCTGCTCCGCCTTTTCCTCGTCGGTCTCAGGCAGGGCGTCGGGGTCGGAGACGGACTTCAGCTTCTTGCCGGACACCTCGGCCAGGGCGTTCATGACAAACTCGTCCACCTCTTCCGTCAGGTAGAGGATCTCCCAGCCCTTGTCGGCGACCCGCTCCACCTGGGGCAGGCGGGCGGCCTGCTCGGTGGTGTCGGCGCAGACGTAGTAGATGAACTCCTGGCCCTCGCCCATGCGCTCCACGTACTCGGCAAGGGAGGCCAGCTTGCTCTCCTTGGAGGTGGTGAACAGCAGCAGGTCCTGGAGCAGCTCCTTCTTCGCGCCGTAGCCCTCCACCACGCTGTATTTGAGCTGGCGGCCAAAGGCGGCCCAGAACTTCTCGTACTTCTCCCGGTCATCCTTCATCAGCTTGACCAGCTCGTTCTTGATCTTCTTCTCCAGGGCGGTGGCGATGATCTTCAGCTGGCGGTCGTGCTGGAGCATTTCGCGGGAGATGTTCAGGGAGAAGTCGGGGGAGTCCACCACGCCCTTGACAAAGCGGAAGCAGTCGGGGAGCAGGTCGGCGCACTTGTCCATGATGAGCACGCCGGAGGAGTAGAGCTGGAGGCCCTTCTCGTACTCCCGGGTATAGAAGTCGTAGGGGGTGGCGGAGGGGACGAACATCAGGGCCTTGAAGGTGACGGTGCCCTCGGAGGAGGTGGTGATGGTGGCCAGGGGGGCCTGCCAGTCGGAGAATTTCTCCTGATAGAACTGGTCGTACTCCTCCTGCTTCACCTTGGAGCGGGGGCGCTGCCACAGGGGGACCATGGAGTTGATGGTCTTTTCCTCCACCACCGTCTCCCACTCGGGCTTGTAGTCGTCGCCGGCGTCGGCGGGCTTTTCCTTTTGGCGGTAGTCCTCCACTTCCATGCGG
>CAZCFU010000486.1:0-1234 GCA_964498005.1 uncultured Oscillospiraceae bacterium
GCCTGCGCTTCGCTATCCGCGAGGGCGGCCGCACCGTGGGTTCCGGCGTCGTCATTGACGTTGCTGAGTAATTCCAACGCATAGCTTTATAAAAGGCAGTCACCGTCAGGTGGCTGCCTTTTTTGCTTTGCGGCCGCCGGGGCCCCGCAAAGCGGGGCGGCGCGTCAGCGCCGTACAAGCGTTTTCGCCGCAGGCGAAAACCTTGGCGCAGGGCGGATTCATTCCGCCCGAGCATTCTAATCCTAAAGGGCCCCCACATGGCCGTGGCCGTGTGGGGATCGGCCGCACCGTGGGTTCCGGCGTCGTCATCGACGTGGCCGAGTAATCTATCTCATAGGGAAATGAAAACCCCCGCCCATTTGGGCGGGGGTTTTACTTTTCAGGGTTCAGTCGAGCTTCAGGTCGCCTTCCTTGATCCAGCCGATTTCCCGGAACATAAAGCCGAAGGCCCAGCACAGCAGGGCCGGAAGGATGAAGGAAACCGCAATCAAGCCCAGCCACTCCGAGGCGCCCGGGGTGATAGCCACGGCGCCGTTGGCAATGGCGTCCGCGCTGGGGGCGATCCAGCCCGTCCACACGCCGATCTGCCCCACCAGACCGCAGGTGCCCATTCCGGCAGACACCGGGGGGCCGTTCATCTCCAGTTGGAACACGCAGGTGGCGATGGGTCCCGTAATGGCGGAGGTGAGGATGGCGGGCAGCCAGATACGGGGATTCTTCACGATATTGCCCATTTGCAGCATGGAGGTACCGATTCCCTGGCTCACCAGCCCGCCCCAGCGATTTTCCCGGAAGGACAGCACCGCGAAGCCCACCATGTTGGCACAGCAGCCCGCCACCGCCGCGCCCCCTGCCAGTCCCGTCAGGCCAAAGGCGGCGCAGATGGCGGCGGAGGAGATGGGCAGGGTCAGCGCCATGCCGATGACCACGCTGACGACGATGCCCATAAAGAAGGGCTGCAGATCGGTGGCCCACATGATGATGTTGCCGACGGCGGTGGCGGCGGTGCCGATAGCGGGGGCGATCAGGGCGGACAGGCCCACGCCGATCAGGATCGTCACCAATGGGGTGACCAGGATGTCGATTTTCGTCTCCTTGGACACAGCCTTGCCGAACTCGGCGGCAATGATGGCGATGAACAGCACCGCCAGCGGCCCGCCGGAGCCGGTCCAGCCTTCGACCAGGCTGGTGCTGCCCAGGGCGTTGGCGGCGTAGCCCACCGTGGCCAGGGAGA
>CAZCFU010000487.1:0-1232 GCA_964498005.1 uncultured Oscillospiraceae bacterium
GTGGTGGACGTGTCCGGCGTGCCCATCGGCGGCGGGGACAAATTCACCGTCATCGCCGGGCCCTGCTCGGTGGAGAGCGAGGAGCAGATCACCGGCGTGGCCCAGGACGTGAAGGGGGCCGGGGCCGCCCTGCTCCGGGGCGGCGCGTTCAAGCCCCGCACCTCCCCCTATTCCTTCCAGGGCATGGGCACCGATGGATTAGAACTGCTCCTGGAGGCCAAGGCCGCCACCGGCCTGCCCATCGTGTCCGAGATCATGGCCCCCCGCTACTGCGAGCTGTTCGAGGAAAAGGTGGACCTGGTTCAGGTGGGTGCCCGGAATATGCAGAACTTCGACCTCTTGAAAGAGGTGGGCAAGCTGTCCAAGCCCGTCCTGCTCAAGCGGGGCCTTTCCAACACCTACGAGGAGTGGATCATGTCGGCGGAATACATCATGGCCGCGGGCAATGAAAACGTCATTTTGTGCGAGCGGGGGGTGCGCACCTTCGAGACCTACACCCGCAACACCCTGGACCTGTCCGCCATCCCCGCCATCCGGCAGATGAGCCACCTGCCCATCGTGGTGGATCCCTCCCACGCCGCCGGGATGTACTGGATGGTGGAGCCGCTGGCCATGGCCGCGGTGGCGGTGGGCGCTGACGGGCTGATGGTGGAGGTCCACAACGATCCCCCCCATGCAAAATGCGACGGGGCCCAGTCCCTGACGCCGGAGAAGTTCCAGCACCTCATGGGCAAGCTGAATCCGCTGATTGAATTGATGGGCAAAGCTTTAGTGTAAATTGGGCCCCCACAAAAAGGAGCAAACGCCATGAAAAGCCTCACTGTGGCCCTTCCGGGCCGGGAATACGACATTTTAATTGAGCGCGGCCTGCTCTCACAGGCCGGGGAGCGCATCCGGGCCGTGCTGCCCCGGGCCTCCAAGCTGGCGGTGGTCACCGACAGCAACGTAGGGCCCCTCTACTATAATCGGTTGAAGGCCAGTCTGGAAGCTTCCGGATTTGAAACAGCGTTGTTCGTTGTCCCCGCCGGGGAGAAAAGCAAAAACGCTTCACAGCTGGCCCAGCTGTGGGAGGGCATGATGGAGTTCGGCCTCACCCGTACCGACGGCGTGGTGGCGCTGGGCGGCGGCGTGGTGGGCGACCTGGCGGGCTTCGGGGCCGCCACCATCCTGCGGGGGGTGGCCTTCATCCAGATCCCCACCACCCTGCTGGCCCAGGTGGACTCCTCCGTGGG
>CAZCFU010000488.1:0-1231 GCA_964498005.1 uncultured Oscillospiraceae bacterium
AACCTATACCAGCGGGCCGGGGTGCGGGAATACTGGATCGTAAGCCCGGAAGATAAGACGGTACAGGTCTACACGCTGAACAATGGCGTACTCATGCCCCGCGAGTTCTACGGGGCGGGTGATGTGGCAAAGGTCAATGTGCTGGACGGCTGCTTTGTCGAGTTGGGCAAGGTGTTCCCTACAGATGAGGAATAGTGATAACAGGATTGTGCGAAGCGGGAGCGGTGCAGCAGATGGCAACGTCATCATCTGATTTCTGATATAGTCACCACAGTTGAAAAGCAGTACAAAGGGCGTCGTCAAAGGATGGCGCGGAGGAAAGAATCTTACGCAAAAAGCGTTTGAGCCAGGCCCAGAAATTCTCAATGGGGTTGAGCTCAGGGGAATACGGGGGCAGAAACAGGAGCCTGTGTCCAGCATTTTGGGCAGCAAAAATCAACCGCTTTTTGGAATGGAACGAAGCATTGTCCATTACAATCACGGTGCCTTTGTCAAGAGATGGCAGAAGCTGATCAGAAAACCATGATTCAAAAAGGCCGCTGTCCATTGTTCCGCTATACTGTAACGGTGCAAGGATCTTATTTGCCATTTTAGCAGCAACAATGCCACAGCGTTTATACTTTCGACCACTGACTCGCCCCAACACTTGCTGGCCACGGGGCGCATATCCATATTCACGGTACAGGTAGGTATCAATGCCGCATTCATCCACATAGGCAATCTTTTCTGGCGGTATATCCTTGATCTGTTCCCAATATGCTGCTACTTTTTGCTGGTCCTGTTCCTGGTATCTGGTTGTCTTTTTTTCCTGGTGATTTTATACCGCCGAAGTGCGTCTCGAATGCCGCTTTCGCTGCATCCAAACGCCTGTGCCATTTCCGATTGGTATGCGTCTGGATGCTCTGCCACATAGGTCTTCAATTTTTCCGGATCTATTTTTCGGAATCCTCGATGCAGCTCTTTCTTCCCTAAATCCCCCGTTTCCTTCAGCTGCTTTTCCCATTTTTGTATGGTCGATTTGGATACCTTGAATATCCGGTGTGTTTCCTCCAGCGTATGTCCGCCCTGCCTATATTCTATTGTCCGTTCCCGGTATTTCTTTGGATAACTCATGTCCTTATTTTACTCGTTCCCTTACTCTTTTTCAACTGCGGTTACTATATAATGGCAATCCCGCACAAAATAAAGGGAGACAAAAGAGGTAGGTAATGATAAAAACCAGGGTATTAAT
>CAZCFU010000489.1:0-1224 GCA_964498005.1 uncultured Oscillospiraceae bacterium
CGTCGGTGGGATCAGCCCCAATGGCAGTCAGGGCCAGGATCACCCGGCTGTACTCTGTATATTTCCGTTCGTCCAGAACGCCGCGTTTATTCTGGACGTATTTTGTTACCGTGTTCAGATAGCTGTCATAGTAAGCCTGGGGCACGTCATACCCGCTGCGGGCCAAACCGATCACCGCCCACTCGCCGCCGATGGAGCCCACCTGCGGATTTTTGACGGCCTTGAGCATGTAGGCCGCGCTCTGCTCTACGGCGGTTTCCAGCTCACTTTGAGAGATTGCCGCAAAGGCTGGCGTCTGCATTGACAGCAGCAGCGCGACCGCCAGCAGAAATGCGGCTCCCCGTTGTTTTATTCCCTTCATGATTCTTTTCCCTTCTGCCGCTCTGTAGAAGCGGCTTTCTTTTCCTTTTCTGTTTCCCAATACTGCTGAAGATGACGCAGCTCGCTTCCCTTGACGGTCGGTATGCCCATCATTTTCAGGACGCTTCCGCTGCCTCCCATCCGGTCCAACCTGCGCTTATCCGCTTCATCCAAGTGAATCGGTATGCCGGATTCTTTTGCCTGCGTACACAATCTTTCCAGAAGATCGATTTCTTCCTGACTGAGGGGTATTTTGCTTCGCTCCATCCGTTTCAAGATTGGCTCGATGGATACACGCTCCTGCCAATCTACAGGCCAGTCCCGCGCGTTCTTCTGCTGTTTCATCCGCTTTCTGGCCAGGGCCTTGATTTCATTCAGCCCTCCGAAACGCGCCTTCAGGTAACGGAGGTAAATGCAATAAATATTCTTAAAGTCCGGCTTGTGGCCCGGACGGTCCATTGTTCGAACCACGATGTCCAGCAGTTCCTCATCTGAAAAACTTTTGTAGATCTGAATGCCTGACAGGGTAGGCGGAGTAAAAAACTGCCAGATGTCATTTTTGCATTTGGAAGGATCTCCTCCCGGCTCATGTGCTTTTCTATCCAGCTTCTCCAGCAGATGGCGGTAATGTGTGATCTCCTGTGGGGTCAAACGGCCTATGTTCATCATTGTTCGTTGTTCCTCCATGGGGTTTCTATAAAACTATGACAACGCTCCCTCTGAAAGAGAGCGTTGTCAAGCACATCCCGCCCGCTTATAGCAACCCAGGTGTGCCGACTTCACGGCGGGGGCAGGCCCGTATCAAAATTGTGATTTCCTGCCTGGATGCTTATTATGAAATTGTGATCCCTTCAGGCCGCGCCC
>CAZCFU010000490.1:0-1220 GCA_964498005.1 uncultured Oscillospiraceae bacterium
TTCCGACAAGGACGCCCTGCATTTCTCCATCTTCAACCAGGGCCGGCCCATTCCGACAGACGCTCTCCCCAAAATCTGGACAAAATTTTATCGGGACAGCGGCGCCGGGTACAGCGGTTCCGGACTGGGGCTGTCCATCGTGGCGCAAATTCTGTCCATGCAAAAGCTGCCCTATGGCGCGGGAAACCTGCTGGACGGCGTACGGTTCTGGTTTTCTGTTCCAGTCATACAATAGAAAAGCACGAAAAGCAGTGTCTTGCATCACTGCTTTTCGTGCTTTCGGTTTTTGGACATCATCCGCAAAAATAGTTTAACGGATCAAATTCGTTTCGCAATCTCTAAAGCGATATAAAATTTATTCATATTGTGATTGGCATCATGAAAACCCTCTGTCTCGTACTTATCTTCCGATAAAACATCCCCAGTTACAAGAAAATTGTATAAATCAAATCCATAGAAATCACAGACAGACTGCACGCCCGCCAATTCCATGTCTACCGCAATACAGCCTTCTTTCTGCCGCATAGCAACTTGACCCGCTGTTTCACGCAAAAACGCATCTGTCGTCCATACCCTGCCTTTGACATAGGGAAGATGCAGCTCTTCAAAAATGGAAACCAGCTTTTCATGATTTTTAATCTCGATGTAATCCCTGGGCGGTGCGTAATGATAGGAAATTCCTTCGTCCCGATAGGCTTCTGTCGGAACAACAAATCTCCCCTGCGTTTTTTCTTTGTGGAGGCTTCCTGCCGATCCAAACATGATAAACTTCTCCGCACCGGTCAGCCAGTTCGCCTCAATGCAATACTCGGATGTTCCTGTTGCACCGATTGCAGACAGGTAAAAGGCAATTTCTTTTCCCTCATGGCTGAATTTATAAATTGGAACCGCCCCGTTTACCGCATTGATCGCAGCGATTTTCGTACAGGAACAGGTGGCCAGCACAGTCTCGTAAATCTCTTTGGAGAACAGGATGATGCAGGTATTGAGCATCTTTCTTTTCTCCCCATAGAAATCCTGCAATGTGAACACCGGCTCCGTTTGGTTATCAAATGAATCTGTAATCATATGCCAAATCCTCTCCTTTCCAGGTTGTCGGAGCTTGATTATAACATGCCATCCGGCCTGCCGCAACAGCGTCAAGCGGAAAAAGGCTTCACCGTAAAAATTTCACACGGATTTCACCGAGACCTCACACGGATTTCACATCGCTAGTATAA
>CAZCFU010000491.1:0-1213 GCA_964498005.1 uncultured Oscillospiraceae bacterium
CACCACCGCTGCTTCCCACAACCGGGTGTTCATGGTGGAGATCATGGGCCATAAGGCTGGCTGGCTGACCCTGAACGCGGGCATGGCCGGCGGCGCTGACATCATCCTGATCCCTGAGATCCCCTACAGCATTGACTCCATTATCGCCAAGATCAACCAGCGCGCCGCCTCCGGTAACGGCTTCACTATCCTGGCGGTTGCTGAGGGCGCCCTGTCCCAGAAAGAGGCCGCCATGTCCAAGAAGGAATACAAGAAGCACATGGCCGAGCTGCTGGAGCAGTATCCCTCCGTGTCCTACGCCATTGCCGACAAGATTTTGAAGAAGACCGGCAAGGAAGTCCGGGTCACCGTTCCCGGCCATATGCAGCGGGGCGGCAATCCCTGCGCCTATGACCGGGTGCTGTCCTCCCGCCTGGGCGCTACCGCCGCGCTGATGATCTCCAAGGGCGAGTTCGGCAGCATGGTGGCCATCCACGACCGCGTCATCACCTCCGTACCCCTGAAGGAGATCGCGGGTAAGCTCAAGACCATCGATCCCAAGTCCGACATCATCACCGAGGCCCGGCTGCTGGGCATCAGCTTCGGTGACGACTGATCGATACGAGAGCTCGGGTGGCCCCTGTGTTGGCGCCTGTCCTTAGAGAAAACAAGGCCTTTTGCGGGCAGTAACCTGTGTTGCTGTCCGCTTTTATATGGCGGAAGGTCAAACCATGTCTGAAACAGGGATGGTAAATGTCCCTGAACAGATGGGTTCCGAGATATTGAGAGGGAGGTTGTTCGGTTGGATCAGGCAACAAAGACAAAACAGGAAAATATCGTGGCGGGCATTGTCGGCGCGTTTTTGGGGTCACTGGTCGGTGTGCTATGTACCATACTCATTGGGCAGCTGGGGTATGTGGCCTCCGTCTCGGGCCTGGTCATGGCAGTGGGGGCGTTGAAGGGCTATGAGCTGCTGGGCGGCAGGCTGAGCAAAAAGGGCGCGATCATCTCGTCTGTGCTGGTGCTGGTCATGACATATCTGGCGCATCGGCTTAGCTGGTCTGTGGCTTTGATGCGTACCACAGGATACGGGCTGTTTGACTGCTTCCAGGCCATCCCCAGACTGCTGGAGGCAGGGGCGTTGGAAAGCGTCTCCTACTGGGGCGACTTGGTCATGCTATACCTGTTTACACTGCTGGGAGCGGTGCCCACCATTATCGGGGGTCTGCGGAGT
>CAZCFU010000492.1:0-1213 GCA_964498005.1 uncultured Oscillospiraceae bacterium
TGCGTCCCATCGTTTCCGATGGTTTGCCAATGCGCCTGATTGTCCCTGCCGTCTTAGGCGTATCACACGGCAGGCCGTTATCGCCCATCCGCATCCCCCCTCCTGCCACAACTGTCTGATGGAAACTTGCTTGTTTGTTTCGATTCGGCCCAAACAAAAAACCCCAAAAATCTTTCTAAAATTATTATAACGTCCCCCTGGAGAAAATCAACAGAACACAAAATAGTAACACCTCAATGAAAAAAACACACGCTGGCAAGCCTAATCACATGAAAAAAGGCGCGGCCATCGGCCGCGCCTCTCCCATCGTCCCGCGTCTTTACAATCAGCCCGACTCTCCATGCGGGCCCTCTTATAGTATGATGCAGATCAGCCCCCCGGAACCCTCGTTGATGATCCGCTGAAGGGTCTCCCGCAGCTTCTCCCGGGCCTCCTCCGGCATCCGCTTCAGCTTGCCGTTCAAATCCTCCCCCACCAGCTCGTGGAAGGAGCGGCCGAAGATGTTGGAGTCCCATATCTTCCCCGTATCCCCCTCAAACTGCCGGAGCAGGTAGTCCACCATCTCCTCCGACTGCTTCTCGGTGCCCATGATGGGGGACACCTCCGTCTTGATGTCCGCCCGCATCATGTGGATGGACGGGGCCGACGCCTTGAGCCGCACACCGTACCGCCCCCCCTGCTTGACGATCTCCGGCTCCTCCAGGGTCATCTCCTCCGGGTTGGGCATCACAATGCCGTAACCGGTGGCCTCCACCTGGGCCAGCGCTCCCTCCACCTTCTCATACTTACGCTTCATGGCGGCCATCTGGGTGAGCTGATCGATGAGGTCGCCGTCGTCCTGGATCTCCAGGCCGCACTGCTCGGACACCGTGGAGTAGAACAGCCCCCGGGGCAGCTCCAAGGTGGCGGTGACTACCCCGCTGCCCATATCCATGCGGTTCAAAACGGCGGAGCTGACCTCCTCCCGGTCGCCCATGGCTAGCACCGCACCCTCCGCGTCCCGCAGGCGTGTCAGGCCCTCCGTCTCCTCCCGGATCATGGCGTACAGCCCGCTCTTGATGGGGTGGTCGAAGGGCAGAACGTCCACCCAAGGGGGCAGGAACAGATCCATCTGCTTCAAGGGGAACTCGTGGAGCACCGCCCGGATGATCTCGCTCACCGCCCCCTCGTCCAGGGTCAGGCAGTTGACGGCCAGGCACGTCACGTCGTACCG
>CAZCFU010000493.1:0-1206 GCA_964498005.1 uncultured Oscillospiraceae bacterium
CTGGAAGGTCACCTGCCCCTGGGCCCCCTCCGGCGTGGCCGCCATGGTGAGCCAGCAGGCCGCCACCAAGTCCACCAGCTATTCCGACACCATCACCCTGGTGGCCGAGGCCATCAAGGGCGACGCCGCCACCGTCAACACCTGGGTGGCCGACACCAAGGCCAACGACACCGAGCTGGTGTTCGTGGGCGAGGGCCTGCTGTCCATCACCTCCATCCTGGATCCCGCCAAGCTCCAGTTCGGCTATGAGGACTTCGTGTTCGTGGAGAACCTGTACTCCTCCATCTTCGTGCTGTCCGCTGACGCCAGCCTGAACATCAAGTCCATTGCCGACCTGGAAGCGTACGTAAAGCAGGGCTCTGAGATCAGCGTGGCCGTCAACGGCGCCGTTGGCTCCGAGGCCTTCCTGGCCGCCTCCCTCTTCGGCGCCATGGGCGCGGGCAGCCAGCTGAAGCTCACTCCCTACCAGTCCGCCGCCGAGGCCGCCCAGGCCGTGGCCCGGGGCGAGACCCAGTTCGCCGTCTCCCACCAGTCCCAGATCCTGGAGACCTGGCAGCAGGGCGGCGTCACCGTGGTGTGCGCCTTTGACGAGAACGCCATTGAGAACGGCCCCTTCGCCGGCGTCGAGGGCGTGGGCTCCAAGGGCTACCCCTACTTCCGCAACCGCTGCTTCGTCATGGCCCGCGCCGGCACCGACGAGAAGAAGGTCGCCGAGCTGAAGGAGCTGTACGGCAAGATCCTGGCCGACCAGGAAGTGGCCGACTGGCTGCATGACACCATGCTGCTGGAGGTGGACACCATGTCCGTGGCCGATGTGGAGGCCCACATCGACAACGTGAAGGACATCGTGAATCAGTACAAGGACATCGTGGCCGGCTAAGCCGCATAGGAACAACGGGGAATGGGACTGGGACAACGCCCGCCCATTCCCCGTTTTATCCCTTTACAAACCACAGAATATTATTTTAAAGAAGAGGAAGGAGGAGAACCATGAAAGATCAGCTTGACCGCCTTAACGCCCGTCTGGACGCCATTGGCAAGCGTCTGGGGGAAAAAGAGCTGCGCTTCCCGGTGGATCTGGTGACGGGAATTCTCTTTGCCCTGTTTGCCCTGGTCATCCTGTGGGTCATGCCGGATCAGGTGGTGGTCTCGGAGAAGGACGTGGTCAACGGCCGGGCCTTCCCCACCCTGCTGATGGCGGTGATG
>CAZCFU010000494.1:0-1205 GCA_964498005.1 uncultured Oscillospiraceae bacterium
CCGGCGATGTTGGCGCCGGCCTGGATGTTGCCCTTCATGCCGTACTTCTCGGCGGCGGCGGCACAGGCGGCGTAAATGCCCTCCATAATGCCCTTCAGCTTGGCGTCGACCTCCTCGAAGGTCCAGCTCAGCCGCTCGCTGTTCTGGCTCATCTCCAGGCCGGAGGTGGCCACGCCGCCGGCGTTGGACGCCTTGGCGGGGGCGAACAGGATGCCCGCCTCCTGATAGGCGGCGATGGCGCCGGGGGTGGAGGGCATATTGGCGCCCTCAAACACGCCGATACAGCCGTTGGCGATCAGGGTCTTGGCGGAGTTCTCATCGATCTCGTTCTGGGTGGCGCAGGGCAGGGCGATGTCGCAGGGCACCGTCCAGATGCCGGAGCAGCCCTCCACGTACTTGGCGGTGGGCACGTAGTCCAGGTAGGTCTTGACGCGGTCGCGCTTGACCTCCTTGATCTGCTGGATCACCTTGTAGTCGATGCCGTTCTCGTCCACGATATAGCCGTTGGAGTCGGACATGGCGACCACCTTGCCGCCCAGCTGGGTGGCCTTCTGGTTGGCGTAGATAGCCACGTTGCCGGAGCCGGAGATGACCACGCGCTTGCCCTCGAAGGACTTGCCGTTGTCCCGGAGCTGGGCATCGGCGAAGTAGCACAGGCCGAAGCCGGTGGCCTCGGTGCGGGCCAGGGAGCCGCCGTAGCTCAGGCCCTTGCCGGTGAGCACGCCGGTGAACTCATCCCGGATCTTCTTGTACTGGCCGAACATGAAGCCGATCTCACGGGCGCCCACGCCGATGTCGCCGGCGGGCACGTCGGTATCCGGGCCGATGTGGCGCTGCAGCTCGGTCATGAAGGACTGGCAGAAACGCATGACCTCGCCGTCGCTCTTGCCCTTGGGGTCGAAGTCGGAGCCGCCCTTGCCGCCGCCCATGGGCAGGGTGGTCAGGGAGTTCTTGAAAATCTGCTCGAAGCCCAGGAACTTGATGACGGACAGGTTGACGGTGGGATGGAACCGCAGGCCGCCCTTGTAGGGGCCGATGGCGGAGTTGAACTGGACGCGGTAGCCCCGGTTCACCTGCACCTTGCCGGAGTCGTCCACCCAGGGCACCCGGAACATGACGATGCGCTCCGGCTCCACGATGCGGCCGATGATGTTCTGCTGCTCGTAGCGGGGGTCGGCCTCCACCACGGGCTCCAGGGACTCCAG
>CAZCFU010000495.1:0-1203 GCA_964498005.1 uncultured Oscillospiraceae bacterium
TCAACGAGTTTTACAGCCAGATGAACGACGCCTTTGGGGAGGACAACGCGGACTTCGTCCGGGATCTCCAGACCGCCACCGAGGACGAGGCCGACGGCGCGTCCATGGTGAACGCGGTGCTGTCCGCCTACGAGGGTGTGCTGGGCGTGGATCGCCGCCACCGCAACTTCTACGTGCTGGACGGGATCACCGGCCGCTATCTGGCCGGATCCGCCCCCGAACCGGCCGGGGGTATCTCCATCACGCCCAATATCTCCAAGGCCCTGCTGGGGGAGGTGGGGGACGCCAGCAGCGTCACCGCCGATTACATGGATGCCGCCATCCCCATCACCCGGGGCGGGCAGCCCTACATCGTCTATATCCTGGACAGCCGGGAAACCGCCCGCAGCCTGAACGGGTCGATGTTCACCCTCATTATAGAGGCGCTGGCGCTGGGCCTGATCATCTCCATCCTGCTGTCCTTCCTGCTGGCCAAGACCATGGTCAATCCCCTCCAGCGCCTGACCAACGGCATCGAGGAGGTTGCCCGGGGGGACTTCTCCCGGAAGCTGGAGGTGACTTCGTCCGATGAGATCGGCCAGCTCACCGAGAGCTTCAACGTCATGGCCCGGCAGCTCCAGTCCACCATCGCCGATCTGGAGCGGGAGCAGCAGAAGAGCAAGGACTTCGTGGCCAACGTGTCCCACGAGCTGCGCACCCCGCTGACCAACATCAAGAGCTATGCCGAGACCCTGGCCGACGGGGTGGGCGAGCTGCCCCCGGAGATGGAGCAAAGGTTCCTGGGGGTCATCCTCAACGAGTCCGACCGCATGGCCCATATCCTCCAGGATCTGCTCACCCTGTCCCGGTTCGACTCCGGGCGGAGCGGGCTGCGCCTGACCGCGTTCCCCTTTGCCGGGGCGGTGGACGACACCTATCAGGCCATTTTGATGGACGCCCAGAACCACTCCCACACCGTGGAGCTGGTTTTGCCCGAAAACCTGCCGGAGGTGCGGGCGGATCGGGAGCGGGTGATGCAGGTGATGATGAACATTGTGTCCAATGCCATCAAGTACACCCCCGACGGGGGGCGTATCGTCCTGTCCGCCGGACAGGCGGGGGACAAGGTGTGGATGGAGGTGGACGACAACGGCATCGGCATCCCCGAGAGCGACCGGGACCGCATTTTCGAGCGGTTCTACCGGGTGGACAAGGCCCGTTCCC
>CAZCFU010000496.1:0-1200 GCA_964498005.1 uncultured Oscillospiraceae bacterium
CTTAACAGTAGGCCCGGCGCAGGCGCTGCCGGATGGTGGAGCCGTCGATGCCCGCCATGCGGCCGGTGAGGATGATGCGGATGGCGGTGGCCTCCGCCTCCCGGGCGTAGAGATAGGACACCACGGGCTGCTCCCCGAAGGGGATCATCCGGGCCTTCGCCAGGTAGTCCATCACCGCGTCGTCGCACAGGCGCTCGAAGTCAGTGAGCGGGCCGCCGTTGGGGACGGCCAGGGCGGCCCCCGCCTCGGCGGCGGCCTTGAAGGCGGTGTCCTTGAACACCTTGCCCAGCTCGGCGCCCTTGACCTTGGCGATCTCATCGGGAGGCACGCTGCCCCCCGCCACCAGCACCTGGCGCAGGAACTCGCCGCCCTTGTCCAGGCGGGCGGCACGGACAGCGGAGCGCAGGTTGGCCGCGTCGATGAGGGCGGTGACATAGCCCGCCAGGAACTTGCTGCCGGACCGCTCAGCCAGGTCGGACAGCTCCAGGAAATAGGCCCGGTCCAGGATGAAGTCGGCCTGCTGGGGGTCGCCGGAGGAGCCCAGCACCTCCCGGGCGTGGCCGATAGCCTCCCGGAACGTGTCGGCGTAAGTGCGCAGATCCTCCCGGCGGTAGTCCTCCGCCAGTTCAGCGGGGGCGTACCGCCCGCCGCCCAGCAGCAGACGGTCCTGATCCAGCTTCAGCGCCTCGGCCTTCACCAGCGTCTTGGCGTTGTGGTAGTCGTACTTGCAGCGGAACACGTCGATGAGCGCGTCGTTGCCCACCGCCTTGCCCATGTCTGCGAACAGGGCGGCCTGGGCGTCGGCCAGCATGGCCTCCAGCGCGGAGAAGGTGACCTCGGGCAGGTCCGGGTAGCCGCACTCGCCCAGCACCTTGGCCGCGTCGTTCACGTCCTTGGCGTCGATCATCCGCTCCATCCGCTCGGCGGTGAGCAGCCGGTTCTCCAGCACCCGCACCCGGGCGGAGATGGACAGGAAATCATTTTCCTTCAGTTTGATCTTCTTCGTTTTTGACAAGGTTTTTCCCCCTTTCAGTTCAGGTTGAAAGGGGCCGGTCAGTCAAACAGCACTTTGGCCACCTCGCCCGCCAGCGCGCCGCGCTGGAGCCGGATCAGGGTGTCAAAGGTGCAGTTGACCTCCACCGCGCCGTCGCTGAGGATGAAGCCGCCGTCCATGGGGCGGGTCTCCTCGGACAGGGTGAG
>CAZCFU010000497.1:0-1199 GCA_964498005.1 uncultured Oscillospiraceae bacterium
GCTGTGATGTTGCGGATGGTATCAGGAGCAAGCATACAGATAGTATCGCACAGACGGTCAACGACCTTTTCAAGGGTCGAAAAAACCTCATTATGAAAGCCTCTGGCCCGCAATTCTTTCCAAATTTGCTCAATGGGGTTCATTTCCGGTGTGTAAGGCGGAATAAAAATGATTTCAATATTTGGAAAAGACTTCAAAGTTCCAGACTTATGCCACGCCGCTCCATCGCAAACGAGCACAATGTAATCGAGTGGATATTCCGCCGACAGGTGCTCTAAAAAGATATTCATACAGACTGTATTGCAGTACGGGAGAACGAGGAAGCTGCTGTCACCAGATACGGGATCAACAGCGCCGTAAGCGTAACGGTACTGGCGAATATGATGACAGGGGACACGGGGACGGACACCTTTTCGACACCAGCAATGCTTTGGCTTATTGATACGGCCAAAGCCTGCTTCATCCTGAAACATGAGCCGGATTTTTTTGGAATTGTGGAAAACTTCGGTCAGCTCATGGACTCTGGTGTTAATTTTTTTGAGGCGTCTATCACCTCTGGTGTCGCGCTTTTGGGGTGTTTGCTTCTCGGCAGCTTTTTGCTCCAACCATGGCGGTGCAGCACATAGTATATTTGTCCATGCCCGGTTTCATGGCCAATCTTTTCATCATAGGCTGCTTTTATGGCCGAGACATCGGTTATGTGCCCGCCATCTGCCTCATTGATGAACTGTGCCAAAAACTCCTCTTCTTCCTCATATGTCATGTTTCGACGATTTCCGCCGTAATGATTTCCAGTAATTGCTTCTATACCGCCCTTACGATATTTTGCTGCCAATTTTGAGATGTATCCTGAATTATAGTCTGTCATCTCGGCGATTTCCCGCCCGGTGTGTCCCGCTGCTTTCAATTCCAACGCCTTTAACCGTCTTTCCACATTCTTGTCCCGATTCCGGCGCCTCGCTTCTTGAATTTCTACAATTTCTTCTGCTGTAAAGACATATTTCATCTCTTTATCATCTCCTGGCCTGATTATACCACACTTCTGACTGTTTTGCATTTTTTATTTGGGAGTAGTATTAGATTCCGAGCCGGAGGGGACGTAGCCACCCCGTAGGGGCTTGCCCTTGATAAGGTTCTTTGGCAATGATATACTGTCAAATTCGACGGAGAATCCCTTGTGGACTGTTCTTGAGTTCTTC
>CAZCFU010000498.1:0-1197 GCA_964498005.1 uncultured Oscillospiraceae bacterium
GGGGCCTGGAGCTACACCGGTGGAATGCCCTTCAACCGGCCCTACCCCTGGCTGTTATCGGGGGCAGGCGTCATCGACATTCTGGGAGTACCCGACGCCTCCTGCAAATACGCCGCCACGGTGTGGGGGCTGACGGATAAGCCGGTGATTGGCGTGCGGCCTGTCAACCACCCCGGTGTACGGGTAAGCAAGTCCGTGTGGCGTGGCACCAACGCCATCGAGAGCTGGGCGTGGAAGGGCTGCGACGGGAACAAGGCCGAGGTAGAGGTCTACGCCCAGGCGGACAGCGTAGAGCTGCTGCTCAACGGCAAATCTCTGGGCAAAAAGAAGCTGAAAGAGTGCAAGGCCATGTTCAAGACCAAGTACGCCCCCGGCACACTGACCGCAGCGGCCTATGACGCCGCCGGGAAGGAGCTGTCCCGCAGTGAGCTGAGCTCCTCCTCCGGGCCACTGCACATCAACGTGGAACCGGAGGATAAGACCGTGGAACCGGGAGAGATCGTGTACATCCCCGTCACCCTGGTGGGCGAGAACGGCGTGGTGGAATCCAACGCCGACCGCAAGCTGACCGTGACGGTAAAGGACGGCGAACTGCTGGGCTTCGGCAGCGCCCAGCCCCGGACGGAGGAGCGGTACGACACCGGCAGCTTCACCACCTACCATGGCCATGCTTTGGCAGTGGTGCGGGCGGACAGGGCCGGGACACTCACTGTCTCTGTCACCGATGGGAAGCAAACCGGGACGGCGGAAATCACGGTGAAGGAAGGGTAAGCAGATGAAAGCCATCCACTTGCAGACTGAATATCTGACCGAACCCCTGGGCCTGGGCATCGCCAAACCCCGGTTCTACTGGAACTGCAAGGGCGGGGTCAAGCAGACCGCCTATCAAATCGTCGCCGCACGGGGCAATGAGGTGGTGTGGGACAGCGGCAAGGTGGAGTCCTCCGCCATGACCCATATCCAATACGCAGGCGCGCCCCTCCACAGCCGGGATCGGGTGGAGTGGTCGGTCACGCTGTGGGACGAGAACGGCAAACCCGGTGAAGCCGCCGAAAGCTGGTTCGAGCTGGGCCTGCTCCAGCCCTCGGACTGGACGGCAAAGTGGATCACCGGGGATTACAAGCCGAAAAAGAACGTCCGCTATCCCGTGGACTGCTTTTTGAGGGAGTTTTCCCTCAAAAAGCCGGTAAAGCGGGC
>CAZCFU010000499.1:0-1195 GCA_964498005.1 uncultured Oscillospiraceae bacterium
CCAAGGTCAGCCGCTTCATGGCCAAGTCCGGCTATGAGTGCCGGGTGATGGGCGTACCCAAGACCATCGACAACGACCTGTTCGGCACCGACCACTGCCCCGGCTTCGCCTCCGCCGCTAAGTATATCGCCACCTCCTGCGCCGAGGTGTACAAGGACGGCCGGGTATACGACACCGGCATGGTCACCATCATTGAGATCATGGGCCGTCACGCCGGCTGGCTGGCCGGCGCCGCCGCTCTGGCCGGTGTGGTGGGCTGCGCCCCCGACCTGGTCTATCTCCCCGAAGTGGACTTCGACATGGACAAGTTCCTGAACGATGTGGACGCCATCTACAAGAAGAACGGCAACTGCATCGTGGCCGTCTCCGAGGGCATCCACTATGCCGACGGTTCCTTCGTGTCCGAGGCTAAGACCTCCGCCACCGACGGTTTCGGTCACGCCCAGCTGGGTGGTCTGGCCGCGCTGCTGGCCAACGTGGTCAAAGAAAAGACCGGCGCCAAGGTTCGCGGCATCGAGCTTTCCCTGCTCCAGCGCTGCGGTGCTCATCTCGCCTCTCAGACCGACATCGACGAGTCCTTCCTGGCGGGCAAGACCGCCGTGGAGGCCGCCGTGGCCGGCGAGACCGACAAGATGGTGGGCTTCGAGTGCTCCCGCGAGGGCGGCAAGTACACCTGCAAGACCAAGCTGTTCAATCTCTCCGAGGTGGCCAACTTCGAGAAGAAGGTGCCTCTGGAGTGGATCAATGAGGAAGGCAACGGCGTCAACCAGGACTTTATTGACTATGCTCTGCCCCTGATCCAGGGCGAGAACCACCGGGCCACCGAGAATGGTCTGCCCCGCTTTGCCCGCTTGAAAAAGGTGCTGGCGAAGTAAAAAAGAAAGAAAAAGCACCGGGTTCCAGAGGAACCCGGTGCTTTTATGTTTCATCATTTTATTATCTGCCATCGGCCACACCGGTCATGGCCCGGGCTACGGTTATGCTCATTTGATTCAGATCCTTCTTCATGGACAGAGCCTCGGTGATGTCATAATCCACAATGTCGTCGCCATTCATTGCCACCACCCGGCAGGTCTTCCCTTCCGCCAGAAGCTTGACCGCCTCATAGCCCATGTAAGTAGCCACAATACGGTCGCGGGAGGTGGGCGAACCGCCTCGCTGCACATGGCCAAGTACAGTAACACGGGTGTCCAGT
>CAZCFU010000500.1:0-1194 GCA_964498005.1 uncultured Oscillospiraceae bacterium
GCGGGGCTGGCGATGGAGGGCAGGATCAGCGGCCAGTAGGTGTCGATCATGCCCAGCTTGTTCACCAGGTCGTAGAAGCCCAGCATACTCAGCTGGGAGGGCACCATCATAAACACCAGCAGGGCGGTGAAGATGATTTTCGCCCCGGGGAACTTATAATACGCCAGACCGTAGGCGGTGAGGGCGGAGAAGTAGGACACCAGCGCCGTATTGCACAGCGCCAGGAACAGGCTGTTCAGGAAGCCCCGGCGCAGGTCCATGTTTTCGCTGACGATGGCCCAGTTCTGCGCCAGACTGCCGCTGGGCAGCAGGGAGAAGCCTGTCATGATCTCGTTGCCGGAGCGGGTGGCGTTGACGATCATCAGCCAGAAGGGAGTGACGCACAGCGTGGAGAGCAGGATCAGCCCCAGGTACAAAAGCCCTTTGACAGTTTTTGATTTCGCGTCCATCCGTCAGTCCTCCTTCTTGTTCATCAGCGCGAAGGCAATGCCGCAGAATACCGCGATGATCAGGAACAGCACGAAGGCCAGCGCGGCGGCGTAACCCATCTGATGGTTGGTAAAGGCGGTGGTGTAGATATAGAACACCGCGGTGTACAGGGAGCGGCCCGGCGTGCCCTTGGTGCCCGACAGCAGATAGGGCAGGTCGAAGAGCTGAAGTCCGCCGATGAGGCTGGTCACCGCCACATAGAGCATGATGGGCCGGAGCAGGGGCATGGTGATCTTGGAGAAGGTCTGCCAGCGGCCCGCGCCGTCCAGGGTGGCGGCCTCAAAGTAGGAGCGGTCAATGCCCTGGACGCCCGCCATCAGCATGATGAAGCTGTTGCCAAACCACATCCAGGCGCCCACCACGCCCACCACCAGCTGGGCGGTCATACCCTCGCCGGTGAGCCAGTTGATGGGGGAGGAGATCAGTCCCGCGGTCATCAGGATCTGGTTGATGGAACCAAACCTCCAGTCCAGCAGGGTCTTGAACAGGAAGGCCACAGAGGTGCAGGCAATCAGGTTGGGCAGATAGAACAGCGCCCGGAAGATGCCCAAGCCCTTCATGCGGTACTTGATGTCATTGAAGATAATGGTGAGCAGCAGGGCCAGACCCAGCTGGAGGACGATGTTCACGCCCCACATTTTCAACGTATTTACAAACGCGTCCCGGAACAGGGGGTCCTTGATCGCCCGGGTATAGTTGTCGAAC
>CAZCFU010000501.1:0-1193 GCA_964498005.1 uncultured Oscillospiraceae bacterium
GGGCGGTCAGCTTTGCAATGGCGTCATCAAACGCGGCAACGTCATTGGCCTGGCTTACCAAAGCATTTAACCTGGTGTGAATGCTGCTGGCTGCGCCATCCATCGACAAGCCATTCTGGTTGATAAATACACTTCGCTGGAACGCGCTGGCATCCAGGCGGAACAAGGTTTCTCCGATCTTCTCCGGATCAATACGGGCCGTCGTCTTGGTATCCAGGTTCAGGATTCTCACTTTATCAAACCGGGGCGTCTCTCCAAAGGTCCTGAAAATACGATATCTGGTGCCCTCCGCCTCAAAATCCAGAGATCCGCTGTATTTCCCGCCTTGCCAGGGGAGATACCGCTTTCTCTCGTTCTCCGTAATATCCTTGCTTCTTTTAGAGTCAAAGCCATACAGCATTGCCTTCAGGAACGCGGCCATGGTAGTTTTCCCCCAGCCATTATCATGGAGGACAACATTCAGGCCGTCTTCAAATTCATAGTCATAATCATGTAAACCGCCGAAGTTATCTATATGTATGCTTATCAGCTTCATTCTGCGGACACCTCCCTGCCGTTCAACGCATTCCAGCCGCAGCTGATGAGCCTGCTGCGCTCGGACTCACTCAGTGAATCATCCTGGAGCGCCAGGCGAACAAACTCGCTGCGGAGAGATATATCATTTTCAAACGCTTCTTCATCGATATCCATAATGCTATTATCATATACCTCTGCAAAGAAAACCCGGCCTTGAAGCTGGGTTTTCAGCGCACTGCTGTCAAGTGTCAATCCAAACGCAGACCGGCCGCTAATTGTGACACGGAGGAAAGTATCAACATCCATGTTGGATACTGTGTTCTGGATTTTTCTGATAATATCCTTCTCGCCATCTTCTGGGAGAATTTTCAGTTCAACGGACCGGAACGCATATTTCTGATTGGCTACCTTATTACATCCAATCAGATTTTCGTTGACCCATTCAAGCACAGAATATCCAATATCGGTCTCCAGTGCTTCATCAAAGCCAATCGGCTCAAAGGAAGGAATGATATGATCGTCGCCAACCCCGCTCAGTACAAAACGTCCATCCGCGTTTTTCTTAATCCACACGGGGTCATTATCTGCAAGTTGAAGCTCTACTGAGCCTTTATCAATACGGAGAGCAATATGCTGATCCAGAAAGGTATCTTTCGTCTGCGTACAGATCAAGTGCA
>CAZCFU010000502.1:0-1193 GCA_964498005.1 uncultured Oscillospiraceae bacterium
GATGATGGTCCATACAATCTGGGAAGAGCTAAAATACGGAGCAAGGAGCCGGCTTGCGCCCAGCTCCACTGCCATAACCGACATTCCCGCAAAGAACTCCGTAATGTAAAGATAATACTTATTTCTCAAAATACCTTTTCTCATGGAATTTCCTGCGGAAACTGCCGCTGTTTTCTGTTTTTCCATTTATTACTTTCCTTTAAATACTAAAATCAAATCTGCTGCCTGCCTCAGGTTTCTCTTCTGACTTAATCTGATCCCAGTCAACTGCATTGATTTTCTCAAGCAGTTCCTCTACGGAATTTGCACGTACGGTTGTTTTCTTAACTCTCTCCTTCGCAGCAAGCTCTTCATGTGCTTTCTTCTCCTGCTCGGTCTTTGCTTCTTTCTTGCTCTCTCTGGTTCTCTCTATAAATTCTTTCTGCTTTTCGCCCATCTTCTCTAAATCGGCGAAGTAAGAAACCTGACCGTCTTTTCCGATAGAGATTCCGATATTTGTTACTTCATCTGCCTTATCTCCAAGCTGTTCTTTCATATCCTTGAGCTGTCCAACTGAATCCTCAAGAATACCTACATATTTATTCTTGGTTTCTTCATCGGCAGCCATTTCTTCTAAGGTTTCAGGATCGAACAATACACTGTATTCCTTAGTTCCTCTTGCAAGATAAGCAGATGCTTCCTCATCAGTCTCATAGTCCGCAACGATGAAATCCATATTGCTGTATGTTTTCTTCAACTCTTCTAACAATTTCTTAGCCTTGCTGCTAAGTTGTACGTTATCGTTTTTGTTTGTTTTGTCTGTCTTATCGGTCTTGTGGGAGTTCTGCGATTTATTAGAATCCTTTACGCCGCCTCCGTAATAACTGTTCTGGTAAACGCCATAACCTTCAACCTTGCTCATTTCTTTGTCCTCCTTTGACTTTGTGCGAAATCCGTTTCTATGTTCTTTAAATATGCTGCATGCGGTATATCACTATATAACACTTTACATGACAGACATACTATTTGTTATTGTATGTATCGGAGTATTTTAAGTTTTCCTTTAGGTTGATTTTGGATTAATTTTATCTAAAACGAATTCTATTTTTGCTGCTCTAAAGCTTCATCCAGCCACTCTACCAGTCTAAGGTCGACCTTACCCCTCTTAGCCATATTCTTAAGTATGTCAATTGCCCCTTCTTTCGATATCGGAT
>CAZCFU010000503.1:0-1191 GCA_964498005.1 uncultured Oscillospiraceae bacterium
CATGATTGCCATCCCCAAAACCGTCAACTGTACCGTTCGTGCCCCGTTAAAAGAAAAGCTGTCCGAGTTGGAAGTTCTCTACGGCCAATATGATGTTCATACACTATGCGAAGCATTAGAGGTTTCGCGGGGCACATTCTACAATCATATCCTGCGTAATAAGCGGGGAGACGCTTGGTTTGAGAAACGCAGGGAGGAATACCGCGTGTTGATACGTGATGTGTTCAATGAATATCGCCAGGTACTTGGTGCTGAAAAAATTCGCACAGTTCTTGTACAGAGAGGGCACAAAGTCAGCGCGCGGTTTGTGGCCGACGTCATGCGTGAGATGGGGCTGGTCTGTGTTCGCAGCACTGCAAAGCAGGAATACCTAAAGCTACGGGAACCAGAGAAGAAAAGAAATGTCCTTCAACAACAGTTCAGCGCCAACAGGCCAAACGAAGTTTGGGTCGGTGATGTTACATGCTTCAAGCTGAATAACCGATATTACTATGTATGTGTGATTCTGGATCTGTTTTCCAGAAAGGTCATTTCATATAAAGTCTCTAAAAAGAACAGTACACAGCTTATCACATCCACTTTCAAAAATGCCTGGGAGTTACGTAGACCAGAGCCTGGTCTCCTGTTCCACAGTGACCGTGGAGCCCAGTATACATCTCATCGGTTCCAGCAAATACTTCAGGAGCATGCAGTAGTCCAGTCTTTTTCTAATTCGGGAAAACCACATGACAACGCAGTAGCTGAATCCTTTTTTGCGTCGTTCAAAAAGGAGGAAGTTTATCGGAGGGATTATGACTCTGAATCGGAATTTAAAAGAGGAATCGACTCCTACATTGAATTCTATAATACAAGACGTCCTCATCGTACACTGAAAAATCGGACACCATGCCAAGCAGAGGAAGACTACAAAAAGTAATTGCGTCAATCCCATGTGTTCATGAAACATAGAGGTTCAGATTTCAGAAATTTTCCGTTTTGCAATTCGATTTCAAATTTTTTGCGTTTTCATGTCTCATTTCTAGCGTAGAGATAGAAAAGCCGAAAGCCTTTCATATCAAGGCTTTCAGCCATAAAATGACCCTACCAAATCCGTCAGTCTCACGTAAACTGTTCGGATTGGGTAGGGTCGTTCATTCTGGCACGCCGTGAGGGATTCGAACCCCCGGCCTTCTGGTCCGTAGTTTGAAAACA
>CAZCFU010000504.1:0-1190 GCA_964498005.1 uncultured Oscillospiraceae bacterium
TTCTGCACCTGCCGCTCGGTGTTGGTGTCCACGTTGGAGGTGGCCTCGTCCAGAATCAGCATATTGGTGTCGTACAGCATGGCCCGGGCGATGGTCAGCAGCTGCTTCTGCCCCTTGGAGATGTTGCCGCCGTCCTCACTGATGACGGTGTGGTAGCCCTGGGGCAGACGCATGATGTAATTGTGGATGCGGGCGGCCTTGGCGGCGGCCACCACCTCGTCCATGGTGGCGTTCTCCTTGCCGTAGGCGATGTTGTCGAAAATGGTCCCCCGGAACACCCAGGTGTCCTGGAGCACCATGGCATAGCTCCGGCGCAGGGAGTCCATGGTGTAGGCCCGGTTCTCCGCCCCGTCCACGTAAATGCAGCCCTTCTCCGGGTCGTAGAACCGCATGAGCAGGTTGATGATGGTGGTTTTGCCTGCCCCGGTGGGACCCACGATGGCCACGGTCTGGCCAGGCTTGGCCTCAAAGTTCAGGTCATGGAGGATGGTCTTGCCCGGGACATAGCCAAAACTCACGTCCTCGGCTTTCACATGGCCCCGACAGCTTTCCAGCTCCGCCGCGCCATAGATGTCCTTGACCTCCTCCGGCTCGTCCAGCAGGCGGAATACCCGCTCGGAGGCGGCCAGGGCGGAGAAGATCTCGTTGACGATGTTGGAGATCTCGTTGATGGGCCCGGAGAACTTCCTGGAATAGAGCACAAAGGAGGAGATCTGCTTCAGTCCCACCACATTCAGCATATAGAGGATGGCGCCGCCCATGCCGATGGCGGCCAGGCCGAAGTTGGAGATCATACCCACGGTGGGGCCCATGGTCATGCCCATGCCGTCCGCATCCCGGTACGCTTCGGCGGCGTCGCGGTTGATGCGGCTGAAATCATCACATACCCGGTCCTCCTGGGCGTAGGCCAGGATGGTGCGCTGTCCGGTGAACATCTCCTCGGCGAAGCCGTTCATGGCCCCGTAGGCGGCGCTGCGTCTGGCATAGAGGGGCCTTGTCTTTTTGCTCATAAATCGGGTGAACAGGATGGAGGCCGGAATGGTCGCCGCCATGCACAGCACCAGGGGCGGCGAGATGACGCACATCATGATAAAGCTGCCCGCCACCGTCACGGTGCTGGTGACGATCTGGATCACGTCGGTGGACAGGCTGGTACACACCACGTCCACGTCATAGCTCACCCGGCTGAT
>CAZCFU010000505.1:0-1188 GCA_964498005.1 uncultured Oscillospiraceae bacterium
GCGGTAGTAGTACTTCTGGCCCGCCTCGATGGCAATACCGGGGAGGCCGATGTCGCCTTTGATGCTCCACACGCCGCCGTCAGTGGGATAGGCGCCGATCTCCACCGCAGTCCCGTTGGCTTCGGCGGCAGCGCCGTCGCCAGCGGATACAGTTAATTCGGGATCACCGGTATAGACAGGATTTCTGGTTTCCTCACCGGAAATCTCAAAGATCTCGATCTTATCGATCGTCACGGTGAAGTCCTCCGGCGTAGAGTCGGAAGCGTTGTCCGGGTTGGGCGTGATCTTGCCCAGGTTCAGCATGATCTCCGCGCTGCCCTCGCCGCTGGAGGTGAAGTTCAGCTCAATGGGGGCGATCTCCTGGCCGATGGGCAGGTTGAACGCGCCGCCGAAGGTGGACCACTCCGCCGCGTTCTCGTCTCTGGCGAGGATGTGGGCGTAGGTATCCTTGGTGGACTTGGCGTAGACCTTGATCCGGTAGTCAGCCGCCTTCAGAGGCAGACCGGCTTTCACCAGCTGGACGTCCCCGTCGCCCTCGCCGGGGTTGGCGATCTCAAACACATATGCGCCCTGCTTCAGCTCGCCGCTGGCGGATGCGTTCTCGCCGGCCCTGGCTTCCCAGCCTTTGCTGTCAGCTGCCAGGGTACCGAAATCAAACTCTCTGTAGACCACCGCGTCGCCAGTCTGCTTGGTGACGGTCAGGGTGGCGTAAGCTTCCGCCGTCAGACCACCCTTGTCGGTGACGGAGTAGGTCAGCTCGTAGCTGCCCGCCTTGTCCGGGGTCACTTTTCCGTTCTGAAAGGTGAGCTCCGGCATGGAGGTGATGGTGATCTTCGCGGTAATGTCGCCGTCCTCGGCATCGGTGGCGCTCAGGCCCGCCATAGCGTTGAACTCAGAGCCTGCAACCACAGTCTGGTCGGCTGCGCCCGTAATCTCCGGCGCGGTGTTTTCACCGCCGCCGGAAGAACAGGCCGTTATGGAGAGGAGCATCGCCAGCGCCAGCAGCGCCGCCCATACTTTGCGTACAATTTTCATATTTCGTTCCTCCTATCAGCCGTTGGACGCATAGCGGTCATAAGCGTCCTGATAAACCTGCTGGATCTGCGGAAGGGCAACCTTGCCGTTCAGGTCGTTCTGGAAGGTAGTCCAATCGGCGTCGGACACGCCGCCCTTCATGAGCCAGTTGAT
>CAZCFU010000506.1:0-1184 GCA_964498005.1 uncultured Oscillospiraceae bacterium
TCCGCTTCTGCCTTTTCCTCCGTTCCGAGGGCATAGGCAGACTGGATGTAAGTCTTCTTGCCGCCGGAGTTGGCTATAAAGTCAATCTCTCGTGCTATCTGAACAAGTCTTCCTTTTGCGTTCTTTTCGCTGCTATACACGATGCCGATGTCTACGGCACATTCACGAATGGCAAGTTCATTGAAGATGATGTTCTCCATAATATGGGTCATCTCCTGCTGCCGGAAACCGATCCGCGCGTTCCGCAGTCCGATGTCCTCGCAGTAATACTTGTTGGGGTAGTCAAAATAGCTTTTACCCTTGACATCCCAGCGTTTGCACTCCGTAAAGAGGAAGGAGTCCGACAAATGATCCATATACGACTTGACTGTGTTCAGTGCCACGAGATTTTCTCCGCTGCGCTTCTGCCTTGAGTTGATGGTGTCTGCTACTCTCGTCGGATTAGTAAGCGAGCCGATGGATGAACACAGCAGGTCAATGATTCCTGCAAGCACATCCTCACGCTTGATATTTTTCCGCTCCACAATGTCTTTCAGGTAAACCTCAGAAAAGAGGGAGTTCAGGTAACTCATCTTTGCAGCATCCGTAGGCCGGGACAAGATCAAAGGCATACCACCATAAAAGGCATAGCTGTCAAAGGCATCCTGCTTATCGCCTCCCACGGTTGCGTAGTATTCTGCGAAGCTGAGGGGATGCACTCGAATCTCATCGCTGCGCCCGCGAAACTCAGTCAGAATATCAGAAGAAAGCATCTTAGAGTTGCTGCCAGTCACATAGACGTCTAGATTGGACAGAGACTTTAAATCATTGAGGGCGTCGTAGAAAGTAATCTTCTTTCCGTCTGAATTGTAGGGATTTAGCACTTCGTCTGACATCTGGATTTCATCGACAAAGAGATAGAATTGCTCTGTGCTGTTCTCTACGATCTGCCGGACATGAGCGGCAAGTTCCAAGGGATTACGGTAACGAATATCCCGTGTCAGATCAAGTTCAAAAGAGAGAATGTGATCCTCAGTAACACCCTCACTTAAAAGATAGTCACGAAACAGATTGCGGAGAAGATAGGACTTACCACATCTGCGAATCCCAGTGATGACCTTCACTTGTCCATCCCACATAAAAGAAATAATTTTCTTCAAATAGCGATCTCGTTTTATCTCCATGCCATGCCTCCGTTGAAAATT
>CAZCFU010000507.1:0-1180 GCA_964498005.1 uncultured Oscillospiraceae bacterium
GCTGAAAAAGATCGCCGTGGGCCTGGTCTACACCTACATCGGCCTGGTGCTGTTCCTCACCGGGGCCAACGTGGGCTTCATGCCCGCGGGCAATTACTTAGGGCAGGTCATGGCGGGGCTTGACTACCGCTGGATCATCATCCCGGTGGGCATGGTCATCGGCTACTTCATCGTCAAGGCGGAGCCCGCGGTCTACGTGCTGAACAAGCAGGTGGAGGAGATCACCGACGGCGCCATCTCCTCCTCCGCCATGGGGGCCAGCCTGTCCATCGGCGTGGCGGTCTCCATCGGCCTTGCCATGGTGCGGGTGCTGACGGGGGTGTCCATCCTGTGGTTCCTTATCCCGGGCTATGCCATTGCCATTATTTTGTCCTTTTTTGTACCGAAAATTTTCACCGCCATCGCCTTTGACTCCGGCGGCGTGGCCTCCGGCCCCATGACCGCCGCCTTCCTGCTGCCCTTCGCCCAGGGAGCCTGCGCGGCGGTGGGCGGGAACATCGTCACCGACGCCTTTGGCGTGGTGGCCATGGTGGCCATGACGCCCCTGATCGCCATTCAGATCCTGGGCGTGGTCTACCAGATCCGCCAGCACACCGCCAAGACCCAAAATGCGCCCCAGCTCTCCTTTGACGAGCTGGACGACGACGCTATTATCGAATTGTAAGAGGAGGGAGCGGCTTGAACGAACTGTATCTCATGGTCAGCATCGCCGAGCGCGGCTCCGCCAAGCAGTTTGTGGAGCTGTTTAACCGGCACAATGTCACCGTCACCCTGAGCGCCCTGGGGGCGGGGACGGCGAGGAGCGAGCTGCTGGATTACCTGGGCCTGGAAAAGACGGAGAAGGTGATCACCTTCTCCGTGGTCACCCGGAGCACGTGGCGGACGGTGAAGGCCGCCATGCAGCGGGAGCTGAACATCGACGTGCCCGGCACGGGCATCGCCTTCATCATCCCGCTGAGCAGCATCGGCGGCAAGAAGCCGCTGGCATTTCTCACCGACGGCCAAGGCTTTGAAAAAGGGGAGGAGAGCGTCTTGAAGGACACGAAATACGAGCTGCTGGTGGTCATCGCCAACCAGGGCCACACCGAGCTGATCATGGACGCCGCCCGGGAGCAGCAGGCCGGGGGCGGCACCGTCCTCCACGCCAAGGGCACCGGCATGGAGAAGGCGGAGAAATTCC
>CAZCFU010000508.1:0-1172 GCA_964498005.1 uncultured Oscillospiraceae bacterium
GCCCACCCTCGGGTGGGGCAAGCATCGCGTCCGGCTATAGGCAATCCCGCACAAAATAAAAAGAGCAAAAAGAGTGGGAATGTGATAAAATGGGAATATGAATAAGCAAATGAGCCTATCGGGGCTGATGGACGAACTGTCGCAGGCCCGGACAAAAAAGAAGGAATTTTTGGAGCAGATGGATCAACTGATACCATGGGGGAAATGGGTCGAAGAGATCAGGCCGTGCTATTATAAAGGAGAGCGCGGGAACAAGCCCTACGGGATCGAGTTGATGCTGCGCCTGTATGTGCTGCAAAATCTGTATACGTTGTCAGACGATGGAACGGTAGCGGAAGTGATTGACAGCCGAGCGTTCTCCGATTTCTGCGGGGTGGAATCCAGCAATCAGGTGCCGGACGGAGACACACTGGGCCGGTTTCGGAATCTGCTGATCCGCAACGGGATACAGGAAAAGCTGTTCGCCCAGGTGACAAAGTTGCTGCAGGAGCGGGGATTGCTGCTGAAAAAGGGAACAATTGTGGATTCAACCCTGATTTCTGCACCGTCGAGTACGAAAAACGCAGAAAAGAAGCGAGATCCAGAGGCCCATTCAACGAAAAAGGGGAACAACTGGTACTTCGGCTATAAAGCCCACATTGGAGTGGACAAGGATACTGGGCTGGTACACACCCTGAAAGTCACCGCTGCGAATGTCCATGATGTAACGATGACATCGCAGCTTCTGAGCGGGGAGGAAAAGACGGTTTATGGCGACAGTGGTTACCTTGGTGCCGAAAAGCGAGAAGACGCTGTACTTTGTAACCAGGACGGCAAGAAAATTCATTACAAAATTAACCGCCGCCCTTCTCAGTCCAAGAACAATTCCCCTCGTTCCAAGGCGCAGATCAAGCGCAGGGAGCGTGAGAAATCCTCTGTCAGAGCAAAAGTCGAGCACGTTTTCGCTGTCGTCAAGGGCAAGTTCCAATACAGGAAAACCAGGTACCGAGGTCTGCTGAAACAGACCGCAAAACTGAATATGGTGTTTGCGCTGGCAAACCTGATTTTGGCTGACAGGCCCTGCCTGGCGGCCTGATTCAGTTTGCCCGCAGCCAATTCAATACCACTGCTCCAACGGCTGGCTTCCTTTGCCTGGCCGTTTTATTTTTGTGCTGATTTGTGCGGTGTTGCCT
>CAZCFU010000509.1:0-1172 GCA_964498005.1 uncultured Oscillospiraceae bacterium
GACGTTATGAAAGTCGGGAGGAGTACAGTATGAGTGATACGATCAAAGCAGTGTTGAGCAATGCCCAGCACCCGGAGTACGGTCAGGCCACCGTTTCCTTCCCCATTCCCCGCAAAGAGTACGACCATACGATGGAATTACTGGAGGGTCTCGGCATCGGAGACGCATTGGAGGAGGATTGCCGGGTGGCCGAACTGGACAGCCGGTACCCCGTTCTCAACCGGCTGGAGGGGGCCAAGGTCAACGTGGACGAACTGGACTACCTTGCCAAGCGGCTGGACTGCTTCTGCAAAGGGGAGCGTGACCAGTTCATGGCTATGGCCCACAAACTGAATGTGTCAGATATCCAGGATTTTATCAACCTGACGTTTTGCTGTCAGGAGGCCACGGTCATCACAGATTTTTCAGACTTGGAAGCCGTTGGCCGTGCCCACTATATGAATCTGCACGGTGGCTGCGCCAGCAGTGAAGAGCTTGCCGGCCTGGATGGCTATGAAACAGCCCTGCGGCTGATTGACAGCGGAGGGGGAAAAGTGACGCCTTACGGCGTCGTTTATGACAATGGAATGGAGTTGAGACAACTCTACAACGGATACAGTTTTCCGGCGTATTTCTACGAAGATTGTCCCCTGGTGATGTGCATCGCATCCCGGCAGAACGGTGAGCGGGCGTATCTGGAACTCCCCGTGTCCGACAGGCAGATCGGACGCACTCTGCTCCGTGCGGAAATCGCCAATCTGCGGGATGCGGATTTGTCTGTAGAAGTGGACAATCTGCCGCAAAAAGTTTCGGACAGGCTGCACCTGGAGCGTGAAGGACTGGATGACCTGAACGCCATGTGCCTTGCGATCCAGCGGCTGGAGCCAAAGCAGAAAGAAAAGCTGGAGGCGGTGGTATGCGCCGCCCAGCCGGACTATGCCAGCGAGGTGCGGCGGCTGGCGGAGGAGCTGGAACAGTTTGATTTTATTCCAGACGTGCATACGGTGGAAGAATACGGCAGGTACATGATCCAGGAGTCCGGGAGGTTCGAGTATGATCCCAACCTGGAGGGCTTCTATGACTACGCACAGTATGGCAACACGCGCATCAAGGAGGAAGGTGGCTTGTTCACTCCCCACGGTTATGTGGCCTATCACGGGACGATCCCACTGCTTGAATTAATGCAGAACGAT
>CAZCFU010000510.1:0-1172 GCA_964498005.1 uncultured Oscillospiraceae bacterium
AGTACGACCTGCACATCATCGACCGCGTGGGCGGCGGCGACAGCTTCGGCGGCGGGCTGATCTACTCCCTGCTGACGGGCAAGTCCACCCAGGCGGCGGTGGAGTTCGCCGTGGCGGCCTCCGCCCTGAAGCACTCCATCGAGGGCGATTACAACATGGTCACCGTGTCCGAGGTGGAGAAGCTGGCCGGCGGCGACGGCTCCGGGCGCATCCAGCGGTAAGCGCCATGGAACACCACAACCCTCTGCTCCAGGGCAGCCGCTCCCAGAAATTCATCACCATCGGCGAGATCATGCTCCGCCTGACCCCGCCCAACTACGGCAAGATCCGGGCGGCCAACACTTTCGAGGCCAGCTACGGCGGCAGCGAGGCCAACATCGCCCTGGCCCTGGCCAATCTCGGCGTGGACAGCACCTTTTTCAGCGTGGTGCCCAATAACAGCCTGGGCAAGAGCGCCGTGCGCGCCCTGCGCTCCAACGACGTACACTGCACCCCCGTCATCCTGTCCACGCCGGAGGAGACCCCTACCCACCGGCTGGGCTCCTACTACCTGGAGACGGGCTACGGCATCCGGGCCAGCAAGGTGACCTACGACCGCAAGCACTCCGCCATCACCGAGTACGACTTCTCCAAGGTGGATCTGGGGGCGCTGCTGGACGGCTTCGACTGGCTGCACCTGAGCGGCATCACCCCCGCCCTGTCCCCCAGCTGCGCCCAGCTCATCCTGGACTGCCTCAAGGCGGGCCGGGAGAAGGGCATGACCATCAGCTTTGACGGCAACTTCCGCTCCGCCCTGTGGAGCTGGGAGGCGGCCCGGGACTTCTGCACCCAGTGCCTGCCCTATGTGGACGTGCTGCTGGGTATCGAGCCCTACCACCTCTGGAAGGATGAGGGCGACCACGCCTGCGGCGACTGGAAGGACGGCGTACCCCTCCAGCCCAGCTACGAGCAGCAGGACGAGATCTTCCAGCGGTTCGTGGAGCGCTACCCCAACTTGAAGTGCATCGCCCGCCACGTCCGCTTCGCCCACAGCGGCAGCGAGAACAGCCTGATGGCCTATATGTGGTATCAGGGCCACACCTTCGAGAGCAAGCGCTTCACCTTCAACATCCTGGATCGGGTGGGCGGCGGCGACGCCTTCGCCAGCGGCCTGATCTACGCCATGATGAACC
>CAZCFU010000511.1:0-1169 GCA_964498005.1 uncultured Oscillospiraceae bacterium
CCATCAGCGGGTCGGAGAAGCCGCCCACGTGGCCGGAGGCCACCCACACCTGGGGGTTCATCAGGATGGCGGCGTCCAGCCCCACGTTGTAGGGGTTCTCCTGGACGAACTTCTTCCACCAGGCTTTCTTCACGTTGTTTTTCAGTTCCACGCCCAGGGGGCCGTAGTCCCAGGTGTTGGCCAGGCCGCCGTAGATCTCGGAGCCGGCGAAGATGAAGCCCCGGCCCTTGCACAGGGCCACGATTTTTTCCATGGACTTTTCACTGTTTTTCATGATGATAAGCGCTCCTTTATATAATTGGATGGGTCTATACGAGGTAGGTTTTCACGATGGGGATACGGCTCAGCACCTCCCAGAGGAGCCAGCCCGCCGTCAGCAGCAGCAGGCACACCACGGGGATCCAGAGCAGGCAGGGGGAGGCTCCGGGGTCGATCCCCAGCCGGAGCAGCACCCGCAGGACAAGGATATGGCTCAGGTAGGTGCAGAACGCCGCCTGGGCCAGCCGGCCGGTGACCTTCACCACCGGGGCGGGCCATTCCTTCCGGGCGAGCACCAGCCCGAACAGCCCCAGGGCGGTGAGCATGGGCCCGGGGGACATCCCCTCCAGGGGGATCGTGTTCAGCGCGCCGCCGCGCAGGGAGAGGACGGCGCAGCCGCCAAAGGTGATCGCCACTCCGGCCAGGAGGGCCAGCACATACCAGCGCCGCTTGATGGAGCCGCCGTACTGCCGCAGGTAGTGGCCCAGCAGGGCGTAGCCGATGCAGGAATAGGTCTGGCTCATCTTATACCGCAGATTTAGCGGCTCCACCAGGGTAAAGGGCCAGAAGTTGACCAGCAGGGGGATCAGGATACCCGTCACCGCCCACAGCCCCAGCAGGTACTCCAGCTCCCGCCGGGAGGCGGAGCGCACAAACACCCGCGCCGCGGGGAGGAAAGCGTACACCAGGATCAGCATATGGAGAAAATAGAAGTGGAACTCATGCTGGAACAGGAGGGTGCGCTTCACCGCGTCCCACAGCCCCGCCATGGTGAAGCCGTCGTCCACCAGGGCGGCAAAGCGGTAGAGGAAGGCCCAGGCGAACATGGCGCACAGGATGCGGGGCATATTGTGGGTGAAGATCCGCCGGGGCGTGATGTCCCGGCACAGCATCAGCGCGCCGCTGCACAT
>CAZCFU010000512.1:0-1156 GCA_964498005.1 uncultured Oscillospiraceae bacterium
CCATCCTGGGCGCCTACGCCCTGTCCAAGCGGCGGCTGCTGTTCCGGAAGTTCTTCAACTTCTTCCTGGTGTTCACCATGTGGTTCTCCGCTGGTATCGTTCCCCAGTACCTGAACTACCTGGCCACCCGGGACGTGTTCACCGCCGTGGGCATCAAGGACGACAAGTGGCTGGTGGTCATCGCCATGGGCATGGCGGCCATGAACATCATCCTGCTGCGCAACGCCTTTGAGGGCGTGCCCTCCGAGATCGAGGAGGCCGCCATCGTGGACGGCGCCAGCGAGTTCCAGGTGCTCAGCAAGGTGTACATCCCCATGAGCAAGTCCACCATCGCCACGGTGGCCCTGTTCTTCGCCATCTCCCGCTGGAACGGCTACTTCTGGGCCCGCCAGATGATCTCCAACTCCAGCGAGCAGCCCCTGCAGGTGTTCATCCGGCTCCAGCTAGAGCAGTACACCGACCCGGAGACCATGGCGGGCTGGAACGAGGTCTTTGCCTCGGACTCCATGATCTACGCGCTGATCGTGTGTTCCATCGTGCCTATCCTTGTCATTTACCCCTTCATCCAGAAGTACTTCGCGAAGGGCGTCAATATGGGCGGCGTCAAAGAATAGGCCCGTCCCGCCCGGCGATGAAGCAAATCTTATCAGACATTTTGTAAGGAGGACATCATGAAAAAGTACAAATCCCTGATCGCAATGCTTCTTGCAATCGTTATGACCGCGGCGCTGCTGTCCGGCTGCGGCCCCAGCATCAGCGTTGAGACACAGCCCCCCGCCCCGAGCGCCACGTCCGGCAATGACACGCCTGACACGCCCGACGAGCCCCAGCAGAACAACACCCTGACCTATGCCCCCGGCACCACGCTGCGTACCGCTGTTGGCTATAACAACGCCAAGACCGGCATCACCTTTGACGCCGAAGTCGCGGGCGAAGGCATTACCCTGGCCGACGGCGTGACCTACCACACCGGCGAGCTGAAGCCCACCTGGGTGGAGGTCCAGAACGTGCTGGATATCGTCTTTGAGGACCACTACCAGGGCCAGAGCGCCAGCAACGAGTTCGACTACTGGAAAGAGCGCCTGAACGAGGTGGACATGGTCAGCGGCACCGCCGTCAAGCTCAATGACAACGGCGTGGCCGGCAACATGGTGAA
>CAZCFU010000513.1:0-1156 GCA_964498005.1 uncultured Oscillospiraceae bacterium
CCGGGTCAGGAACATTTTCATCTGCTCCCGGCTGGTGTTCTGGGCCTCGTCCAAAATGATAAAGGAATCGTCCAGCGTCCGCCCACGCATATAGGCCAGCGGGGCCACCTCGATGTTCCCCCGCTCCAGATACTTTTGATAGGTCTCCGCACCCAGCATATCGAACAGCGCGTCGTACAGGGGCCGCAGGTAGGGGTCTACCTTGGACTGTAAATCCCCAGGCAGGAACCCCAGCCGCTCCCCCGCCTCCACGGCGGGGCGGGTCAGGATGATGCGGTTTATCTGCTTCTCCCGGAAAGCCGCCACCGCCGCCGCCACGGCGAGGTAGGTCTTGCCTGTGCCGGCGGGGCCTACGCCGATGGTGACGGTATTGTTTTTGATGGCGTCCACGTACTTCTGCTGGCCGATGGTCTTGGCCTTGATGGGCTTGCCCTTGGCGGTGACGCACACCACGTCCCCGGCCAGTTGGGCGATCTTGCCCTCGTTGCCGGAGCGGACCAGCTCAATGATATAGCGCACATTCTGCTGGCCGATGGCCTCACCCTTGGCGGACAGGGTGAGCAGGCCCTGGATGGCCTTCACCGCCAGCATGACGTTCTCGCCCTCGCCGGAAATCTTCAGGTTGGACTCCCGGTTGACCACCGAGACGTCCAGCTCCTGCTCAATAAGGCGGATATTTTCATCAAACAGGCCGAACAGGTTGACGGCCTCCTCCATCCGCTCGATGCTGATGCTCTGCTCTGTCATGCGTACACTCCTCTACGCGGCGCTCAGCCGCTGTCTTTGGTGTCCTCCTGGGGCGCGCCGGGGATGCGTCCTACGTCCCCCTCCCGCCTCACAGTGCGGCCAATTTCCTCACGGCATTCCGCCAGCAGGGTGACGGTGAGAAGCCCGTCTTCCTCCTTGGTGACAAAATCGGTGCGCAGGGCCTCTCCCCCGTTGGCCGCCAGCAGCTCCTCCAAACGGGCCAGCAGTGCCCGCTCCAGACGGGCCACAGCCTCCTCCGTATCTAAGGGCCGCTCCTCCAGGGTATAATGGCGCAGGGTCGTCGTAGTCACCCAGACAGGCAGGGGACGGTTAAAGGGGGTCAATTGTTCAGTCTTAGTTATTTTATCATATCTCCCCTGGGAAATGCTACTGTTTTCAAAAAAATCCA
>CAZCFU010000514.1:0-667 GCA_964498005.1 uncultured Oscillospiraceae bacterium
TCCCCTTAGTCCTCCAGAAAAACGGTATGAGGAAGATTCGCTTTCACGACCTTCGCCATAGCTGTGCCAGCCTTCTGTTCGCCAACGGCGTAAGTCTGCGGGAGATTCAAGAATGGCTGGGCCACAGTGATATATCCACCACCTCAAACATCTACACGCACCTGGATTTCAATTCCAAGGTTGCTTCAGCAAATGCGATCCTGGGTGTCTATCCTACTGCGGTTTAAGACATGGCCCTCCAATGTCCCTCCTAAAATTACCACAAAATAGGAGAAAACCGGCCCAAAAATCAGACTGCGGAGGGACATGGGAGGGACATAAAAAAGTCCGCAACCCCTTGATAGCAAAGGGGTTGCGGGGATGGTGCCGGTGGCGGGACTCGAACCCGCACGCCATCGCTGGCAATGGATTTTGAGTCCACCTCGTCTACCAATTCCAACACACCGGCTTTTGTATTTCCAAGTCCAGCTCCCAATGTCGCCTCCGAGAAATCGGAGGGACATTGGGGAGGGACATGAAATCCAACGTACATATTGAGTTGTCAGAAATCCTTGCGCCGCAAGGGCCAGCGCCGGAGCCACGGGAAATGACGCAGTTGATTTTGAGTCCACCTCGTCTACCAATTCCAACACACCGGCCTGTGCGACAGGAAGATTATACTCCAGGG
>CAZCFU010000514.1:677-1153 GCA_964498005.1 uncultured Oscillospiraceae bacterium
TCCATCCGGATCAGGCCGCCTCCGTCAGCGTACTGCCGTCCGGCAGGTGGAACAGGCTCTCCTCCTGGGGCGAGACGTCCAGCTCCCCAGCGGAAAAGCGGTAGACCAGCGCGCCGTCCCACAGCCGCTCCGCCGCGATCAGCAAACCGTTGGCCACGCTGACCCAATAGCGGTCCGTATAGCCCGCCCCGTCGGGGCGGGTTTCTACATAGATACAGCTGGTGTCAAAGGCCTCCCGGTAGTCCGCCTCCGCAATGGACAGTGCAGGCAGGTCCCGCACGGTCTCATAGGTCAGCATCCGCCCCATCTGGTCGGCGGTGAGGGATTCGGAATGAAGCCGGATCCACTCCGGTCCGTCGTCGTACCATACCCCCGCCATAGCCCGGTCCTCTGCCGATTCCACCAGCGTATGCCTGACGCTGCCGTCCGGCAGGGTCAGGTCCAGCCGGGTGCGGCTGCCGCTGACATAGACCCGG
>CAZCFU010000515.1:0-1149 GCA_964498005.1 uncultured Oscillospiraceae bacterium
TACGACACCCTGCGCATCGACCACTTCCGGGGCTTTGACGCCTACTACGCCATTCCCTACGGGGACACCACCGCCAAAAACGGCCGCTGGCGTCCCGGCCCCGGCCTGGATTTCTTCAAAGCGGTCAACGCGCGGCTGGGCGAGCAGGACATCATCGCCGAGGATCTGGGCTTCCTCACCGATTCGGTGCGCCAGCTGCTGCGGGACACCGGTTATCCCGGCATGAAGGTGCTGGAGTTCGCCTTCGACAGCCGGGACACCGGCAGCGATTACCTGCCCCACTGCTATCCCACCCACTGCGTGGCGTACACCGGCACCCATGACAACGACACCATCCTGGGCTGGATGGCCACCGCCCCAAAAAAGGACGTGTCCTTCGCCAAGGAGTACCTCCGCCTGAGCCGCCGGGAGGGCTATCACTGGGGCATGATGCGCTCTGCCTGGGCGTCCCCCGCCGACCTGGCGATCATGCAGGCCCAGGATCTGTTGGGCCTGGGCTGCGAGGCCCGGATGAACATCCCCTCCACCCTGGGCGAAAACTGGAAGTGGCGGGCCTTGCCCGGCGCATTCACCCCCCAGCTGTCCAAGCGGCTGTACCGGGAGATGAGGGTCTACCAGCGTCTGCCTGAAAAGCAGGCCCCATCCACAGAGAAATAAAAAAGAGCGGCACGCCGAAGCGTGCCGCTCTTTTTGTCGCGCTGTTTGGGATCAGAACTCCAGGTTATTACCGTCCTTGCCGAAGACGTGGCAGACATTGCCGCTGAAGGTCAGATTCAGCTTGTCGCCGGCATGGTAGGAGTCGATGCGCTCGCCGTCAGCATTCATGGTGGGAACGATCACGACCACGTCCTTGCCGTTGGCGTTGGCGTGGAAGTGGACCTCGCTGCCCATCAGCTCGGACACATCGATGGTGGCGGACAGGGTGTTGCCCGGCTCCTTGGACAGCACCATGTGGCTGGGACGGACGCCCAGGGTGATGTCCTGGGAAGCGACCTTGTGGGCCGCCAGGTTCTTCTGCTTCTCGTCAGACAGGATCACCTTGCAGTTCTCCACAACCACGGTGTACTTGCCGCCCTCGTTGACCAGCTTGGCGTCGAAGTAGTTCATCTGGGGCATGCCGATGAAGCCGGACACGAACAGGTTGGCGGG
>CAZCFU010000516.1:0-1148 GCA_964498005.1 uncultured Oscillospiraceae bacterium
CCTCGTCGGCCACCATGAAGGCGGAGTAGAAGCCCACGCCGAACTGGCCGATGATGTCGGCGGCGCTCTTTTCGTCCTGTCCCATGTCCTCTTTGAACTGGAGGGAGCCGCTTTTCGCGATGGTGCCCAGGTTCTTCTCCAGCTCATCGGCGCTCATGCCCACGCCGTTGTCGGAGACGGTGAGGGTGCGCTCCCCCTTGTCCGGGGTGACGGTGATGCGCATATCGCCCCGCTTGGTTTTCACCGTGTCGTCAGTGAGGGAGAGGTAGGCCAGCTTGTCGATGGCGTCGCTGGCGTTGGAGATGATCTCCCGGAGGAAAATCTCCTTGTGGGTGTAGATGGAGTTGATCATCAGATCCATCAGACGCTTGGATTCCGCTTTGAACTGCTTCTTTGCCATGTTTTTCGCACCTCGTGTATATCGAAATTTTTGAAAACGATGTTTTAGCACTCGACTGGAATGAGTGCTAACGGTATGATAATACAGTCGTTTGGATTTTGCAAGGGGTATCGCAGAAAATTCACAATTTTCCCGGAATATCTGGGGCGCGGCAGGGCAAAATATGGTTGGATAAGAGAAATAACGCGGGCGGAAGGGAAAGATGAAAGTTTTGGTTGCCTTTGCTTGTCCGGAGTGCTATAATCATGAGATGGGAAAAGGCCCCCGGACGCGTCCGGGCGGGCTGCCCTTTATAAAACAGATACATCTGAGGAAGATTCTTTCCTCTTTACGAATAACGCCGGTATAGCCGGGAATCAGAGGTGCTGATTTGAAAAAGTATGTCATTCACGGCGGCCGTCCGCTGTATGGTAAAGTAGAGATCAGCGGCGCGAAGAACGCAGCCGTTGGTATTATCCCCGCCGCCCTGCTGGTGGAGGGGCCCTGCCGCATTGAAAATATTCCCGCCATCAGCGACGTGGATCTGCTGTTGAACATTTTAAAGGACCTGGGCGCCAGCGTGCGCATGATCAACCGCACCACGGTGGAGGTGGACTGCACCGGGGCGCGGTGTGTGACCGTGCCCTATGACGCGGGGCGGAAGCTGCGGGCCAGCTACTATCTGCTGGGCGCCATGCTGGGCCGGTTCGGCTGGGCGGAGGTGCCCCTGCCCGGCGGGTGCGACTTCGGCAGCCGCCCCATCGACCAG
>CAZCFU010000517.1:0-1148 GCA_964498005.1 uncultured Oscillospiraceae bacterium
CCGTCGGGCAGGCCCACGTCCATGCCGGAGGCGGACAGCTTACAGCAGGGGTTCTCGGCGAAAATGCGATCCAGGTTGGGGGTGTTGGCGGTCTTGATGGCGTTGTCCCCCGCCGCGGTGGAGGCGGACAGGCCAAAACCGTCCATGATGATTAAAGTGGTAGGTGTTTTCATGAATTACTCCTGATTAGCCGCGTTGATAATCGCCATGAAGTCGTCGGGCTTCAGGGAAGCGCCGCCGATGAGGCCGCCGTCGATGTCGGGCTGAGCCAGCAGCTCAGCGGCGTTCTTGGCGTTCATGGAGCCGCCGTACTGGATGGTGACGGCGCGGGCCACGCGGGCGCCGTACTGCTTGCGGATGATGGTGCGGATGTGGGTGCATACCGCGCCCGCCTGCTCGGCGGTGGCGGTCTTGCCGGTACCGATGGCCCAGATGGGCTCATAGGCGACGACCACGCGGCGCACCTGGGTGTCGCTCAGTCCGGCCAGGGCCACCTTCACCTGGTAGGAGATCAGCTCCTCGGTGACGCCCAGCTCACGCTGCTCCAGGCTCTCGCCCACGCACACGATGGGGCGCAGGCCGGCCTCCAGGGCGGCGTGGACCTTCTTGTTAACGGTGAAGTCGGTCTCGTTATAGTACTGCCGGCGCTCGGAGTGGCCGATGATGACATATTTGGCGCCCACGTCCTTGAGCATCTCCACGGTGACCTCGCCGGTGAACGCGCCGCTGGCCTCGTAGTGGCAGGTCTCGCCGCCGATGGCCACGCGGGTGTCCTTGAACAGCCGAACCATGCCGGGGATGTTCACGCCGGGGACGCACAGCACCACTTCGCACCACTTGTGGCGGCCCAGCTGGGGCTTGATGGCGTCGGCGAAGGTCTTGGCCTCGGTAATGGTCTTGTTCATCTTCCAGTTACCGGCGATGATCGTCTTGCGGTACTTCAGATTCATTTGAATGGAACTCCCTTCTTATATTTGAAAAAGGTGTGTTGGTACGTTAAGCCGGATCAGGCGTCCAGCAGGCAGGCAACTCCCGGAAGCTCCTTACCTTCCATGAACTCCAGGGAGGCGCCGCCGCCGGTGGAGATGTGGGACATCTTGTCGGCATAGCCCAGCTGCTGCACGGCCGCCGCGCTGTCGCCGCCGCCG
>CAZCFU010000518.1:0-1147 GCA_964498005.1 uncultured Oscillospiraceae bacterium
TGGGATAAGCTGCTTAGGGATGTGAGCAGGTTTGAGGAGGAATAAATGTTTAAAGCAGCAGCCAGTCAATTAGATTTAATGCTTTTATTCCATCATAGGAATTGATATAGTTCCTATCCATTGATAATATGATTTTTTCATAGTTATCCGATATCATTCGGAGCGGACGAAGTTCTCGTTCACGAACTTCCTGTGACTGCATGCTTTCCGTTACCTGAATGTATAACCTGTCATTTGGTTTCTCGGCTACAAAATCAACTTCGGTGTCACCTACTTTGCCAATGTAAACACGATAATCCCTGCGCATCAGTTCTAAAAACACAATGTTTTCAATGATATGTCCACGGTCGGCGTCACGATAACCAAGAAGCATATTTCTAAAACCCATGTCAATAATATAATTTTTGCCAAGTGTTTTCAGTAATTGTTTTCCTTTTACATCATAACGTTTGGCAGGAAAAAAAACAAAAGCGTTGTACAGCATGGAAATATACCGGTTGACTGTTTTTCCGGCAATGCTTTTTTCTTTTTTATTCTGAATGTCTCCCTCATCGGAAAGCACATTTCCAATATTATTAGGCGAAGTGATGCTGCCGATATTGGAGCAGAGAAACAGCACAATTTTCTGCAATGTATGCTGGTCTGCCTGCTGGTTTCGCTGTAAAACATCCCGCAAAACAACAGTTGAATAGATACCTTCCAGAGCCTGATTACTCCTTGCTTCATTGAATTGATATTCTCTTAGAATCGGCATGCCACCAAATTGCAGATACTTCTGGAATTTTTCTTCTATTGTGATTTCGGTTTCAAATTCATAAAAAGTCAGAAATTCTTTAAACGATAATGGAAGCATACGAATCTCCACATATCTGCCTGACAGCACAGTGGAAAATTCTGTGGACAGCAAATACGCATTGGAGCCGGTAATGTAGATATCTACATCAAAATCAATCCGAAAAGACTCTATTGCTTTTTCCCAGTGTTCTACCATTTGCAATTCATCAAAAATCAAATAAACTTTTCCCTCTGCAGGAATGATGGAACTAATATAATCGTAAAAAGCCAGATAGTTAGTCAGGTTACGATATTTCAACGATTCTAAGTTAATGTGAATAACATTGGCATCCGGCACATTGTTTTCTATCAA
>CAZCFU010000519.1:0-1143 GCA_964498005.1 uncultured Oscillospiraceae bacterium
TCCACGGAAGCCACGGATGGGTCGCTGCTCGACCACACGGCCAGCGGATATGTTGCGGTGGACGGCGTTAGGGCCGCGGTGAGCTGGAACCGTTCCCCGGCGGTCAGGGAAACCTTCGCCGTGCTGAGCGAGATTTCCGAGACGAGCACGCCGCGCCAGGGGTTGTTTTCCCTGGGATCGGTGGGATCCCAGCCGTTGTCCATGGCGGACGTAATTTCGGGGATCAGCTTGTCCGGTTTCCCGAGCGGGCCGGGGGAGGAGGGGTCGTCATAGACGGTGACCTTGGTTCCGGCGGCACAATTGTCGTAGATCCATTTGGCGTCGGCGGTTTGAAGCCGGACGCAGCCCAGCGAGGCCGGACTGCCCAGCATATTGTATTCATAGGTCAGAAGAGTGGAGGGGTTCGCGGCGGAATAGCAGACGGAGTGGAACAGATAATTTCCGTAGAACTGGGTGGCATATTGGCCGTAGGAGCCATCGACCATATGTAACCACGCCCGCTTGCTTCCCACAGAAAATGTACCCCGCGGCGTAATGCTTCCGCCGCGGCCCACGGAACAGACCATGGCCTTGACAGGGATCGTATAATATCCATTCGCGTCCAGCCCGTACACGGTCACCGTGTTCATGGTCCGGTTCACCATAATGTAGTACGGGCGTCCGTTGCCGGCGACGGCACCTGCCGCCTGGGCCGTCTGGAAACCGGCCTCAAGCAGGGATAGGGCAAACAACATCATCAATAGAAGGCTTTGAATCCTTTTACTCATCATGCGGCACCGATCCTTCACAGCAAAATAACCCCCGCCTCTTTGCACGCCTCCAGCGTGCGGGGATCCCAGATGGACGCCTGCACCTCGCCGATGTGGGCCTTGCCCAAGAGGTACATGGACACCCGGCTCTGGCCGATGCCGCCGCCGATGGTCAGGGGCAGCTCGCCCGCCAGCAGGGCCTTATGGAAGGGCAGCTCCCGGCGCTCGTCGTGGCCGGAGATGGTGAGCTGGCTGTCCAGCGACTCCGGGGACACCCGGATGCCCATGGACGAGATCTCGAAGGCGTGGCCCAGCAGGGAGTTCCACAGCAGGATGTCCCCGTTCAGCGCCCAGTCGTCGTAGTCCGGGGCGCGGCCGTCGTGGGGCTTGCCCG
>CAZCFU010000520.1:0-1139 GCA_964498005.1 uncultured Oscillospiraceae bacterium
CCGTGGCCATCATGCCCACCGTGTTGAACAGGGAGTACAGCCCGCCGCTGTAGCCAAAGGTGAAGTAGATATAGGTGGAGCCCAGGCCGCCGATCACCAGGCCGTTGCCCACCTGCTGGATCAGGAAGATCACCGCCACCCAGACCAGCTGGTCGTTGCGGGCAATGGTCTTGAACACCTGGATCAGGGAGAATTTTTCTTTGGGACGGTTGGCGGGGGCCGCCTCCCGGTGTTCCTTGACGCCTAATACAGTAAACAGCAAAAGCAGCGGCGCGGCGATGGCAATGGCCAGGGCGACCCAGCCGTAGGCAGAGGTGGTGCTGCCGCCGATGGCCCCCGAGCCCGTGGTAAACATGGGGATCAGCATAGAGGCCAGCGTACCGCCGATGCCGGCGCACAGCGTGGCCCGGGAGGTGAACTGGTTGCGGGTGTCAGCGTCCGAGCCCAGGGCCGGGATCATACCCCAGTAAGAGATATCGTTCATGGTGTAGGTGATGCTGAAGGCGAAGTACATCACGCCGAAGAACCAGACGAAGTTCCAGCCCTGGAGCTGGATATTGAACATCAGATAGATCACCACCGAGGTGGACAGCGCCCCCGCCACCAGCCAGGGCTTGAATTTGCCGTATTTCGAGCGGGTGCGCTCGATGAGATTGCCCATGATAGGGTCGTTCAGCGCGTCAAACACCCGGGCCGCGATCATGATGCCGGTGATGGCGGCCAGCTGGGCCGCGTCCAGCGTGTGGGTGAACAGCACAAAGGTCAGCAGATAGCTGTTGATGAGGGCGTACAGCGCGTCCCGCCCGATGGTCCCGATGGGATAGCAGATCAGGTTTTTCTTGGTGATTTTGTCGTTCTCCATGTTTTTCACACCTTTTCCATGAAATAAAGCCGTGAGCCAAAGTCCTGATAGACCCTGGTATCCTTGCCAAAGCCCACGGAGCCAAATGCCTGCTTCAGCTTCACCCCGTGGTACATCAGCTCGTCGCCGTAGACCAGGCAGTCCTCCGTCTCGCCGCCCAGCTTGACCAGCTTGGCGGCCACAGACTCCATCAGGGAATCCTGCTTGATGTGGACGGGGGAGATCATATTGACCAGCCCGCCGAAGTCCCTGATGTCATATTTCAGAGGCCGGTTGT
>CAZCFU010000521.1:0-1138 GCA_964498005.1 uncultured Oscillospiraceae bacterium
CAGGAGAGAGGCATCAAGGAGTTTGTGGTAATGTACGGCTGCCAGTGGGCAGTGCTGTCCACTGACTTCGATATGATCGCCCAGGAACTGAAGGATGACCACGGTATTACCGCCACCCTGGATGCCACCTGCCATCTGTGCGGCAATGCCCAGGGTGATGATGACGATCACCGAAATCGGGAAAGGGAGTGAACCGGCAATGAAAAGACTTTGGAAGACGATTACCCCCTGCATGTCCGACATTCTGGGCCTGCAGGCGTTGATGAACAACACCAGCGGCATCGCCCTTGTGGATGATGCCTCCAGCTATAAGCCCCTGCGTTTTGCTCAAGGCGGCGTGGGCCGTCCCGAGAACCGCCGTGGTCCAGGCGGCAAGCATAACGGATACTTCGGCACCCAGCGGATGGTTTCCTCCGAGGTCCGGGAGACAGACGTTATCACCGGAACCGCTGAAAAAGTATGGCAAGCCGTTGGAACCGGAATAGAAGCGTTCCGGCCAGACTTCATGCTGCTGACTACCGCTCCGTGCGCGGCTATGATCGGTACGGACCATGAGGAAACTTTGGCGCGTATCCGGGCGGAGTATCATATTCCTGCCGCTATCGTAAACCTGGACGGGCAGAAGGACTTCGAGTATGGCATCAGCATGGCGCTGGAGGCTATGGGAAAGATCCTGCTGGAGAAGCGGGATACCATGCCCGGTACGGTCAATCTGTTGGGCTGCCATAGTGTGGACTGGACCGAGGATATGGTGCGGGATACGGAAAAATGGCTGGCAGCTCATGGCTGGAAAGTGCTGTCCCGCTGGGGCAGTAAGGAAACGACCGAGAACTTCAAAAATGCTGCCGCGGCGGCTGTAAATCTGGTAGTAAACGTGTCCGGGCTTCGGCTGGCGCGGTATATGGGGCAGGAATTCGGGATTCCTTATGTAGTGGGTGCGCCCTTCGGGAAAGCGCAGTGCGCACGGCTGCTGGATGAGCTGCGGGCCGAGAACAAAGTCTCCCAGCTGGTGTGCGGCGCGGGTGAGCCGGAAGCACTGGTTATCGGCGAACAGCTGGCAGCGGACGCTATTCGGCAGGAATTGGAGTCCAGAGGATTCCAAAACGTCCGGGTGTGCAGCTTTTTTGAGATGGACAAG
>CAZCFU010000522.1:0-1132 GCA_964498005.1 uncultured Oscillospiraceae bacterium
CCATGGAGATGACCATATCCGCCCTGTCCTTGGCGGTCATCAGCCCCGCCAGCAGAGCGTTCTGGTGCCCCCGGTTCCGGGACAGATCCGCCCCGCACAGCAGATGGTTCTCCCGGTGAAGCCGAACGATGACCTCCCAGGTGCTGTCCTTGGAGCCGTCGTTGACGAACAGCACCCGGCTTTGCGGGCTGATCTTCCCGGCGGTCATCAGGGCCTTCAGCTTGTCCCCCAGCCGCCGGGCGGTCTCGGGGAGGACCTCCTCCTCGTTGTAGCAGGGGACCACAATGTAAAGGGTGTTGGGACGCATTGTCTGACCTCCCAAAGGGTTTTCCACATCCTCCCGTTCCCTCCGGGGTGGGGAGAATGTAAGAGTTATCTTATCAAATAAGCGCCGTCCCGTCAAGCGAAGGACGTCTAATGGCGGAACCACCCGAAAAAGCCCCCGGCTCAAGCCGGGGGCTTTTGCTTTACAAAATCAATCGAATGGGATCCTGGGGGCGGTCCCCCGCCAGGGGCAGGGTGACGATGGCCTTGAACAGGTCGCCGTCGATGCTGATCTCGAACCTGCCGTGCTGGAGCTCGGTGAGCGACTGGGCGATGGACAGGCCCAGCCCGCTGCCCGCCTGGTTGCGGGACTCGTCCCCCCGGACAAACCGCTCCATGAGCCGCTCGGCGGGGATGTCCAGCGCGTCCCGGGAGATGTTCTTCACCGACAGCACCGCCCAGCCGCCGCTCACCCGCAGATCCACATACACCCGGGTCCCCGGCAGGGCGTACTTGGCGCAGTTGGTCAGCAGATTGTCCAGCACCCGCCACAGGTGCCGCCCGTCCGCCTCTACCCACAGGGGCTCCTCGGGCAGGGAGCGCACCACCGTCAGCTTCTGGGCCTCTAGCCGTTCGCCGGTCTCGCCCAAAGCCTGGTCGATGAGCTGGGCCCAGTCCAGCCGCTCCCAGTTCACCGTCAGGTTGCCGGTGGACGCCTTGGACGCCTCCACCAGATCCTCCGTCAGCTTTTTCAGCCGCTGGCTCTTCCGATCCAGCACCTCGATATACTCCGCCGCCTTGGGGTTGTCGATGTCCTCCTTTTTCAGCAGATCCACGTAGTTGATGATGGAGGTCAGCGGCGTTTTCA
>CAZCFU010000523.1:0-1126 GCA_964498005.1 uncultured Oscillospiraceae bacterium
AGACGAATTACGGAGGTAACTATGTCCAGGCAGGCATCAGAATTTCAAGAAAAATCCATGTCCCTTATTTATCGGGGAAAAGAAATCTTCAAGCCGTTGAACACGGGCCGCATTGACGAGCGTGTGAGCTGTGTCCGGGAATTTATCGCCAACATCTTCTTCTATACCAAGAACGGCGTAACCATTATGATCGACGCAGGTTACAACTATCCCCGTCTAAAAGAAAAAATGGGCTGGCTGGACTTGGACCCCGCTTCTATCCAACACATCTTGATTACCCATCAGGATACTGACCATGTGGGAGCCGTAGAAACAGACAGCGATGGACTATTCCGCAGCGCCACACTCTACATTGGAGAAGAAGAAAATCGTTATCTTACCGGAGAGAAACGCCGCCGGGTGATTTGGGGCCTATATAAGCTCCCCATGGTAAAAACTGAAAACAAGAAAGTATTATTGAAAGACGGTCAGGTTTTCACGATTGGGGATATAAAAATCGAGTGTTTCCTTGTTCCGGGCCACACCTGGGGGCATTTGGTATATCTCATTGATGATAGTTACCTTTTCACCGGGGATACTATCTGGTTTGGGCCGGATGGCGGCAGGAGTTTCATCAATATGTTGGCAGAGGACAACAAACTGGCCATCCGATCTTTGGCGGTGCTGGAGGACAAACTGCGGGGGCGTGGCCTGCATCCCATCATTGTTACCGGCCACACCGGATGGACGGATGATCCGGACTTTGCCTTTGCCCACAAGGACAAGGTCTGCAACGCATGGCGCAGGCAGAAGCCGCACGATCCCACCGCCCCCTATGACGGTTATGATGAATCGGATGATACCGAGGAAAAAGCCCGGAATGTCCGGCTTCCCAAAGTGAAGAAACTTCTATAAATGAGACTTTTTGCAGGAAAACAGACGGTTTTCACGCCGAATGATCCCGTTATACAGATCGACCTCCTGTCCGGCAAACCGGGTATAGGGGCAGCTGGATATTGACCGCAAATTATCCCAAGCCATTGCTGAATGGTAAACGGAGTGGTGGTAGAATGAACAAAAAAATAAAAGCAAATCTTTCCGATACAGCGGAGACCATGCTGCAAAGCTTTTATGCCAGAGCGCAGTA
>CAZCFU010000524.1:0-1125 GCA_964498005.1 uncultured Oscillospiraceae bacterium
CTTCCAGGGATACCGTCCTTATTTTCAGTTTGGCGCTTCTGATGGTTTTTCTGATTCTCGCTGCCCAGTATGAATCCTGGACAATTCCTGTTTCCGTATTGACGGCCGTGCCTTTTGGTATTTTTGGGGCTGTTTTCATCACATGGGCGAGGGGACTTCAAAACGATGTCTATTTTCAGATTGCCCTTATCACCATCATTGGACTATCCGCAAAAAACGCTATCCTGATTGTTGAATTCGCAACGGAAGCATGGAGGGCAGGCAAAAACGCGATCGATGCAGCCCTTTATGCGGCGCGTGTGCGTTTTCGTCCTATTATAATGACTTCTCTGGCCTTTATCCTGGGAACACTGCCTCTGGCCATCAGTTCGGGAGCTGGAGCCAATAGCCGCCATGCCATAGGCACAGCCGTTATCGGCGGAATGTTGGGAGCTACGTTGCTGGCACCATTATTTGTGCCTTTTTTCTTCAGATTGATTGCTTCCATGTCAGAAAAATCCAATGCGCGCAAAAAGGATAAGAGAACTTTCAAATTCATGGAGGAAAAATGAAGATTATTATGAACACGTGTGTTGCGTGCGCAATGATTGCATTGCTTTTGCAAACTGCGTCTTATGCCGCTCCAATGGAAGGTAAAGGGGGTCCGAGGCTAGGCTCGCCGGGAGGCGGTCCGGTCATTGATAAGAGCAGTGATAAGCTCCTGCAGCAGATGATCACAACCTGTGTACCCAAATTTGTACAGGAACGCTTTGTGGATGAAAAAAACGGCGCGACCATTTCCTATAACATGTTCCGTCCCGCATCCGCTTCTTCGGGTACCGCGAACCCCCTGGTTTTATTCATGGCGGATGCCAGCACTCCGGGTAAAGATGTGTCACGTCCGCTGCTTCAAGGTTACGGAGGACTAGTCTGGGTAACGGACGAGTGGCAAACCATAAATCCCTGCTATGTTCTTGTGCCCCAATTCAGTGGCGTTGCGGTCAATGATGATTATGAACGGTCTATAGAAGTGGATGCTGTGCTTCGTCTTGTAGAACATATCGCAACCACAGAAAACATCGATAAGAATAAAATTTACACTACAGGCCAATCCATGGGAGGGATGATCTCCATGTATTTTGTAGC
>CAZCFU010000525.1:0-1116 GCA_964498005.1 uncultured Oscillospiraceae bacterium
TTCCCGCCTCCTGATTTCATTTGTCATCGTAATCGGCGTTCCAGTTCTGGAACGTCTTTTTGGCATTCATGCAGTTAAACAGGTCTGGAATGGAAATCTTCATGTCGCGTTTCGATACCTTGCCTTTTATTATACATAAGTCTCGGGGAAGAATCAATTCGGATTTCGTGATTTTTCCAAATGCCGGAGAGCCGCTCTTCCTGAACAATCTGTGAACAACATATATTTTCCTTGACAGGCAGGATAGCTTAGGCTAATATATGTGGAGCAAATATATTATTCCCGCGTTAACACGCGGGAATAATATCGTCTGATTTGAGCCGTTTTGCTCGCCGCTAAGCGCGGCAACCGCAAAACATGGCAATATTGGGAGGTGTTCCCGTGAACGAGGACGATCGGATCTCCATCCTCACTGTATTTCAAACGCTGAAAAACAAGACCGCCCGTCTTCTGGACCCCATCGTCCAGGTGGAGGGCCTGACCCGGCTCCAGGCCGGGGTGCTGCTCTACCTCACCCAGCAGGACGCCGCGGTGGGCGACATCAGCGAGGCGACGTGCATAGGCCAGGCCAACGCCTCCTCCCTGTGCAAGAAGCTGGAGCAGGGCGGTTTCCTCACCCGCAGCCGGGGCCGCCCTGACGGTCGGGTGGTCACCCTCTCCCTCACCCCAAAGGGCCGGGAGACCACACAGCGCATCCAGCGCCGGCTGGATCACTATTTAGAGCTGCTGGGCGCCCTGCCCGACGGCACCCAAGAGGAGCTGCGCCGGGGCTTTCAGGCCGCCAACCAAATGCTGGACTATCTTTTTGAACAAACCAAAGGAGACCATGACCTATGCTGAAGCTTTCCAATATCACCAAGCAGTACACCCTGGGCGGGAACACCATCGACGCCCTGCGGGGCGTCGACCTGGAGTTCCGGGAGAACGAGTTCGTGTCCATCCTGGGCCCCTCCGGCTGCGGTAAGACCACGACCCTGAACATCATCGGCGGCCTGGACCGCTACACTTCCGGCGACCTCATCATCAACGGGCGCTCCACCCGCGACTACAAGGACGCGGACTGGGACGCCTACCGCAACCACTCCATCGGCTTCGTGTTCCAGAGCTACAACCTGA
>CAZCFU010000526.1:0-1114 GCA_964498005.1 uncultured Oscillospiraceae bacterium
AAATAGCTGGGCGAGGAAAAGGCCAGCCGCTCACTGACGTCCATCACACTGTTCTGTGTGGAAGAAAACAGACGCTTGGCGTACTCCACTTTTTCCCGGTTGATGTAGTCCTTCAGGGCGATACCGGTTTCCTTTTTGAACTTCTTGCTCAGATAATAGCCGGAGTATCCTAAAGACTGCGCCATATCATCCAGCCGTATCTTCTCAAAGATATGGGTCGCCACATATTCCATGCAGGCGGAAGACAATGCCGATTGGCTCCCCTGGCGGCATTTCTGCACCCGCTGGACCACCGCCAGCTGCAGCTCGGCGATGCAGGCATACACATCGTTGATGGTCTCGCAGACCTCGCCCCGCTGGATGTAGTAATCCGCAAGATTATAACCGCCCTCCGGAGAGACGCCACCCAGAATAGCGGCCCGGCTGCACAGCACCGCAAACACGATCAACTCGTTCTGTGCCTGCCGTAAAGGATTTCCGGGACACATGGTTCCCACCCGTCCGCCGGAAAACTGGCTGGTCAGCGCCGAGGTGCCGGGCTTCATCGTCCCGGTACGGATAGACTCGAACATCGTCTGCTCTGCCTCCCAGGTGCCGTGCCAGTTGGTGCTGCTCCACTCGCTTTCCAGGTTGGGGTCGATGGCGGTATTCTCATATACAATGTCCGTCAGACCGATCTGTTCCCTGCTGATGCAATAGTGAAGCATAATGGCATATCGCAGCGCCATGCTCAGAGGCACTGTGGGTACCAGCTTCATCTGCCGCACCAGTTCTCCGGACAGTTCCGCCGAAATTCGCAGCTGTCCGCACAGGCTCATCAGATAGGATTCCGAAGCCTCCACGGTAAAAACCGGACCCAACAGGTGGATTCCGACCAGCGTATCTGTCTGCATGTCCGCTGCCGCGATCCAGGCGAATCCCATCCGGTCATTGAGCAGGATCGGCATCCGGCTGTTTCGGAAATGGCCGAGCAGGATGGAATTTCCACCGCTGACAATCAGCAGGTCATAGAAGAATTTCTCGCTGGGACAGTTGCTGTCCAGAAGCTGGAAGTCCGGCGTCAGGCGCCAGCTATAGAGCTGATTGGCGCACAGGAACATTCCTCGCATGGTCT
>CAZCFU010000527.1:0-1108 GCA_964498005.1 uncultured Oscillospiraceae bacterium
CTCTGGCGGTGGGTTTGATCGTGCCGCCCCATGGGCATCAGCCCTTCCTGGGCGGCTTTACGTTCACGTCCGGGCTGACCGGCTCGTTGATAGGGCCATACTTTGCTTCATATTTTTCAATACATCCCCGGATGAGAACCAGGATCTGACTGTTAGCGGAACGGCCCTCGTAGTCCGCAACAACGTGCAGCTTGTTCAGCATTTCCTCGTCGATCCGAATCGACAAGCTCTTGATAGCCATAAAGCAGACCTCCAATAAACATATTGTATGTTTATTTTGCGCCCATCATTTACTATAATGGTTACAGTGTGTTCAACATATATCTAAAATATATCTATTATTGGCGTGGTGGAGGTACATATGCGAGTGGCTGTTATTGGCTCAAGAGGGCTTCAAGTGGATCATCTGGAGAACTATCTTCCGGAGGGCGTGACGGAGATTGTATCGGGTGGAGCAAAAGGCATCGACACCTGCGCAAAAAATTACGCTCTGCTCCACGGGCTGAAACTGACCGAGTTCCTGCCGGAGTACAGCAGGTACGGCAGGGGCGCCCCCTGCAAAGGAACATCACCATCATCGAATATGCCGACATGGTACTGGCCTTCTGGGACGGAAAGTCCAGCGGGACGAAATTTGTGATTGACAACTGCAAAAAGCGAAATATCCCCGTAGAGATCCATCGGATCGCTGCAGGAACGGAGGTGAATCAATCGTAAATGTACATCTATCCAAACAACCTGAAAGCGAAGCCCACGCTCTGGCTGTGGGCGCTGCGTGACGTGGCGGTGATCGGCATCTGCCTGGTGCTGTCCGTACTGGCCCTGGTGGAGCTGGGGCCGGTGCCGCCCCTGATCTGCACCGTCCTCTACGCTTTCCTCAGCATCCGGCTGGAGGACGCCAGCATTTTGGACTTCCTCCGCTACGCCATGTGCTTCCTGTTTTTGAAGCAGCAATATTACGAATGGAGGCAGAATATTGAATAGAAAACAGAAAAAGGAGCTGCGGGAGCGCCAGTCCACCCGTCAGCTCATGGGCATCAGCCAGCTCACCGACCACGGCGTGAAAACCGCCAAAGGGGAGCTGGTCTTTTTTATGCTCAGCCCCGAT
>CAZCFU010000528.1:0-1106 GCA_964498005.1 uncultured Oscillospiraceae bacterium
TACCTCCCTCAGAACAGTCCGTCGGTGTCGTCGCCCCGCTTGGCCAGCCAGTTGGTGAAGAGCACCAGGGTCAGGCTGACGACCGAGTCAAACAGGCCCATGGCGGTGGCGATGGAGAAATTGCCCTTGCGCGCGCCGTACTCATAGCTGAAGATCGACACCACGTTGGACACCCCGTACACTGCTTCATTTTTCATGACGTAGATCCGGTCGAAGCCTACGCTGGTGGCCCTGCCGATGGCCAGGATGAACATCAGCACAATGGTGGGAAACAGGCTGGGCAGCGTAATGCTCTTGATCTGCTGCCACTTGGTGGCCCCGTCCAGCTTGGCCGCCTCATAGAGGCCCGGGTCAATGTTGGTCAGGGCTGCCAGGTAAATGATGGCGCCGTAGCCCATTCCTTTCCAGACGCCCGTCCCGAAGTAGACCCCCAGCCAGGACCCAACCTGGGTGAGGAATGGGATCCTGTTTAGTCCCAAGGCGGCCAAAACATTGTTCAGCGGGCCGCCCACGGAAAACAGGGTGATGGCCATGCCGCCCAGGATGACCCAGGAGAAGAAGTGGGGCAGGTACAGGATGGTCTGGGTCCATTTCTTGAACACCTGGTTGCCGATCTCATTGAGCAGGATGGCGATCATGATGGGGAAGGGGAACTCCACGATCACCGTGACGATGCCCAGCCAGATGGTGTTCCAGATGATCTTGGTCATGTTGGGGGTACCGAATATCTGCTGGAAGTTCAGCAGGCCCACCCACTGGGAACCGAAGAAGCCGTCCCGCAGCTTGAAGTCCTGGAAGGCCATGACCAGGCCGAACATGGGGCCATACTTGAAGATAGCAAAATAGAGCAGGGGTATGGCGATCATGATGTACAGGGGGATGTTCTGCCGGAAGGACAGACGGCGCTTTGCCGCAAGACTGTTCTTTTGGGCTTCCGTCAGCTCGCTTTTAGGTTTTTTGCTCATAGTTTTCCTCCTTTTCTCTTTTTATTGGACATACACGACTTCCAAAAGCCCGCTCCTGGGAACGGACAGCTCATGTATGCCCGGATCCAGCGCGGCGGTTCCTTCGCCCGCCTGCCTGCCGCGGGCGTCCCAGGTGCGGAA
>CAZCFU010000529.1:0-1106 GCA_964498005.1 uncultured Oscillospiraceae bacterium
GGGGCGGAATTTATAACCGGCCTCTTTTTCAAACCGCTCCAAAATATACGGGGATACGGAGGCGGAGTAGCCGTACCAGTCCACATACTTCTCCCGCTTCAGCTCGTCGAAGATGAGGGTGAACTGGTGGAAGAAGGTGGTGTACCGGATCACGTCCACATAGGGGTGGTCGGCAATGAACTTGCGCAGCCGCTCCATGGTGAACGCGTGGGTCTTGGGTTGGCGCACGTCAAAGGTGATCTGGTGCTCGAAGTCCTTCCAGCCGTTGGTGACGGCGTTGTACATATGCACCGGATCCCAGATCAGGTAGGCCAGGAAGCTGACGGTGTAGTCGTGGAACGCCTCCGGCGCGTCGATGACCACGCAGCCCGTTTCCTCGTCATACCGCCAATTGTCCGGGGAGATTGGCCGCCCGGTGGCGCGGTCCATGACCTCCCACCAGCGCTTGATGTCGTCCCGGGTGTTCACCCGCAAAAGCTCCGGGCTGATGCCCCGCATCAGCGGGATGGACAGCGCGCCCCCGGCCGCGGTGTGAAAGCCGGTCATGATATAGCACTGCTGCACCTCGTCCGGGTTGGCCTTCGCCCAGGCGTTGTCCTTCCGGGTAGTGTAATAGGTGGAGTAGACCTTGGCGTCCACACCCTTCAGCGCTTCCGGGTAGTCGGTGCCGTCGCAGTCGCGGATGGCGTCCGCCCCCCAGCGCTTCAAGAGTTCCAAAGTCTCGGGAACCACGTCCACATCGGTGGGGATGGTGACGCGGCCAAAATGCTGTTTTTCCATGGTTGGGTTCCCTTTCAGCGCGACTTTTTGCCCCGCTCTTCCGCGAAGCGCGTATTGTAGAAATACAGCGTCGCCAGCAGGGAGGCCACGCCAACCAGCATGATGCCCAGACCTTTGAGCTGGCCGGTCATTTTCCAGCCGACGATCAGCAGGACGATGCCCACCACGAAGGTGACGAGCATCAGGGCCATGCGCAGCTCGCTATGCTCTTTCCAAAACTTCATATCCGCACCTTATCCTTTCAGGCCGCCCACGGTCATGCCCTGGGTCAGCTTCTTCTGCACGCACATATAGAGGATCAGGGTGGGCAGCATGACCAGCACCAG
>CAZCFU010000530.1:0-1103 GCA_964498005.1 uncultured Oscillospiraceae bacterium
TGCCGCTTCTTTTCCTGGTACAGTGGACGAAGCGGAAACCGGTTTCCGGTAGGAGAGCAGCATCCACTCCGGCCCAATGGATTCCGGATCGAATTTCCCGGAAGGGATACGGACGGGGTAGTCCGCGAAATTCTGGTTACAGAATAAAATCCCGTCCTTGTCGATTCCGGCGGGGAACAGTCCCACCCGGCGCTCAAACGAATGGTTGATACTGATCCGCATGGTAGAGGCATGCCAGAAATTCCCATACTCATCCTGAATGGTGCTTCCATGCCCCGCACCGGTAATAAATCCGCCCGGTTTGGAAGAAAACGGGTTGCTGTCCTGCAAGACAAACGGCCCCAGGGGGTGGTCGGAAACATAAACGCCGTCGGCATAAACATTGAACTCCGTACCGGGACAGGCATATTGCAAATAGTACTTGCCGCCATGTTTCGTCATAAACGCCCCCTCCATATAGGGTCTGCCCACCGAAAGAAACATCTTCGTCAGGCCATCCACATCGAAACCACCCAGCGGAACACCAGGAGGCGGCTCGATTTTGCCGGTCTCCGGATTGAACAGCGATTTCATATTCTGATAAATCAAGCTGTCCTCTTTATTAAAGTCGCCGTTCTCACCCGGACGCTCATATCCCAATTCCTGTTCCCGGCCAAATATCAGCGACTTCTTCTCTCCGATGGGCAGCATGGTTTCCCTGTCCAACTCAATGCCATAGATGGGGTCGGTGCAGGTGCATCCCCAATACAGATAGACCCGTCCATCGTCATCCTGAAAGAGATCCGGGTCCCAGAATGGGAACGGGGCGGAAACCTCAGTAAAATCATCCTTCAAGGGATCGGCGCTGCGCAGGATGGGGCAACTGCTCTCGTTGCGGGAAGCGCAGAAATAGAGATAATCACCCAACTGCCGCACGTCGGGTGCATAGTCATAAATCAAAAGCTCGGGATTGGAGTGAAACTGCCAGTTCAGCAGATCATCACTGTACCAGAAGCCCGCAGACATAGATACAAACAGATAGTATGTACCCTTGAACAGAATCAAGGTTGGGTCAGCGCCCTCCCGGCAGGAGAACCGCCGCCCTTCCTCAAAAAAGTGCTGGT
>CAZCFU010000531.1:0-1103 GCA_964498005.1 uncultured Oscillospiraceae bacterium
ACGGTGTGCCTCAACCTGCTGGACAACGCCCGGAAGGCCACCCCGTCCGGCGGGAGCATCGTCCTCATCGGGCGGGCAGAGGGGGGCGGCTATCTCATCCAGGTGACGGACACCGGCAAGGGTATCCCGGCAGAGGAATTAAACCGTATTACGGAGCCGTTTTACATGGTGGACAAGTCCCGCTCGCGGGCCCAGGGAGGCGCGGGGCTGGGGCTGGCGCTGTGCCAGCGGATCGTGGCGCTCCACGGCGGGACGCTGGAATTTGAGAGCGTCCTGGGCCAGGGCACCACGGCGAAGATTCATTTGAAGGGAGAGGCGGAGGCATGAAGCTGGTGAAAAAGTGGCTGTTCCCGGTGCTGACCTGCCTGATCGTGGCGGGCGCGGCAGTGCTGCCCGCCCGCATCTCCCAGGCCAGGGACGCACAGCAGTTCGGGCAGGTACACACGGAGGAGCTGAGCGCCGAGGAGCTGCCCGTCTATGAACCCCTCAGCCTGACTGACCGCATGGTGCTGTTCACCGACCGGTATTCCGCGCAGCACCCTATCCTGTCCTCCAACGTGGGGGCCTACGCCGATGATCTCACAAAGCTGCAGCAGGCGCAGGCCGTCCAGGAGCTGTTGACCGGGTCGGGCATTATCCCCGAGTGGTTTTTCGAGGACTTTGACCCCCACGAGCATCTCGCCGTCTCACGCCTGCTGCTCTGGGATCCGGCGGAAGAGGCGGCTGTCCGGGAGCCCTCCGTTTTCTACCTCTTCCACTGGACGTATTACACAACGCCCCACAACAAGTCCCTGTCGGTGAGCACGGATGCCGAGACCGGCCTGCCCATCGAGGTGGACATTTTTGACACCAATATGTCCCAGTGGCTTCCTTACGGCTGGGACGAGCTTCAGGAAATGGCGGATCGGTATTTTGACATGATGGGCCTGGTCTATGGCCTGGACATCGAGCCCATGGAGCCGGAGGATCCAGATCCCAAACGCTATCTGAATCTCTATTATTCTGTCATCGGCACCGATGTACACTACTTGGTGTCGCGCAACCCCACCGCCCTGAACTTTTCCCTGGAGCTCGACCAGGAAGGGACGGATTTCAGCAGCGTC
>CAZCFU010000532.1:0-1098 GCA_964498005.1 uncultured Oscillospiraceae bacterium
TTCCTTTTTTCTGCCTCTATTAACTTTTCCGCACCATTCGGCACTGTCCTTAAAAATACATGACGCACCGGAGCGTCTTCATACATCCTTATCCAAATAGTAACGGTGTCAAAAAGTTTTGGGTCCGGTTTACTGACAAAACACGATGTTCCGTCGCTATATACACTTTCCAGCCACTTTTCCATGTTATCTTCCTTTCATCTCATCTTTCTTAGCCCGCGAGTTTGGGCGGCAGCGCAAAAATAGCTGCCAGACCTCAAAAAAATCCGACAGCTAATGTACAATTAACTTTTTCCTGGATATTACAAACGTCCAATCGCTTTCTTTTTTAAATTCATAAGCTTAAACATAATACCGCTCGTATAAAGAACGCCTACAATCATAATTCCATATGCAATACCAAGCGCTAAGCCCCTGACAAAATCAATAACAGGCGTAGCGTCCAAATCCATAAACTCCATCGCAATATATACGGTAAATGCTGCCAGTCCTATCACAAAAAACCAAAATATCTGCTTTGTAAGTTTCTGTTTCGCATGATTAGTGTAATCCGCAACCTTTAATACGGTTTCTTCTACTTCCTTATTCATAATCTCACTTTTCCTTTCTCCGTCTAACAGTTCTTTAATCTCAACGTCATAATAATCTGCAATCCGGATAATAATATCCAGATCAGGCATGTTGGAGCCGGTTTCCCATCTGGAAACTGTTCTTCCCGAGACTCCCATCACCTCTGCAAAATCCTCCTGCGTAATTCCTTTTTCCTTTCTAAGAACCTTTAAAAAATCTCCGATTTTTTTCTGATCCATGAAAATATCCTCCTTTCGCATACAGATTATCAATATCCGTATAAAAAGAACACGACATAAAGTGAGAAATATTTAATTTTTTAATGTTTTTTGTAAAGAAAACCTTAGACACATTATGTCTGGTTTATGACTTTACCTCTATACAAACATTTTAAGCCCTTTTACAAAAAGCTAGTACATCTTCATGCGGGTTAAGCCATTTTACATAAAACTAATAACCTCTTCCTTCGGTTTCTTAGCCTGCTCGACGCTGATTGCATGAAGCACCGGCCCCTCCCCGTTATAATCC
>CAZCFU010000533.1:0-1095 GCA_964498005.1 uncultured Oscillospiraceae bacterium
AAGAACGGGAATACGCTGCTGGATAACCTCCTGTCCTTCCGGCAGCGGGACGGCAGCTTCCTCCATACGGCGGACCGCTCCGGTGATACGCAGATGGCCTCTGAACAGGGCTTTTATGCCATTACAGCCGCACTGCGGTCCATACGCGGCGAAGCCAGCCTGTACCGCATGACGGATGCGATCCCCGCTACCCTGCCGGACAGTATCCCCGTCAATCCCTCCAGCGGCAATGGCTTGGCCGGAAAAGACCCTGCTGTACAGAAAACCGGCGTTACCGCTCCCGGCACGACCTTCCCCGACATTGCCGGTCATGCCAGCCAGACGGCCATCGAGGCCATGGCATCCCGTGGGATCATCACCGGCAGCGGCGGTCAGTTTAATCCCAACAATACCATGACCCGCGCGGAGTTTGCCGCTATCGTTGTCCGTGCGCTGGGACTGACGCAGGAGACGACTGCACAGTTTACCGACGTATCCGCCGGTCAGTGGTACGCCCCCTTCGTAGGCGCGGCCTACAGGCACGGCATTATCACCGGGACCACCACGACCACGTTTAACCCCACAGGGACAATCAAGCGGGAAGATGCCGCCGTCATGGTGGCCCGTGCCGCCAAACTCTGCGGACTGGATACGGAGATGGAAGCCTCCGCCATGCGGAACGTGCTGGCGCAGTTTACGGACTATATGCGTACCAGCGAGTATGCGCGGGCTTCCCTGGCGTTCTGCTACCATGCGGACATTCTGAGCCAGTCTGATCTGGACATCCGCCCCGGCGAGGCCGTGAAGCGGTGCGAGGTGGCACAGATGCTGTACAATCTGCTGGGAGCGGCTGAATTATTATGAATTGGTGGAACAAGAACAAGTGGAAAGTGATCGCGCCGCTGCTGATCGTGGCTGTCCTCGCCGCTGCCTTCTGGTACGGCGGGAGCGCTCCCGGCTTGCAGGGCGCGGTGGATAAAGCGCCTGATACAGCAGCGGCGGACCCGGTTTCCCCTGCCGCAGAGACGGACCCGGAAAAAACTGCCCCCACGCCTGCGCAAACGCCTGATCCGGAACCAGCGCCGGATGCCTCTGAACCGGCAGATACAGGCCCTG
>CAZCFU010000534.1:0-1095 GCA_964498005.1 uncultured Oscillospiraceae bacterium
CCACACTGGTTCGCTTGTGGTCGTCGAGGGCATGGCCGTACTTGTCCAGCGTGACAGAGGGGGTGGCGTGTCCCAGCAGACGGGAGAGCGTCACCACGTCCATTCCCTGCTCTAAGGCTCGAGTGGCAAAAGTGTGGCGCAGCGAATGGAAATTGGCATCCGGAATACCGGCCTGCCGAACACATCGCTTGAACAGATCCTGATAGGTGCGCGGTTCGTAGGGCTGTCCGTTTTCCTGGCAGAACACATAACCATCCGGGTTGTAGCCCGGGTTTTGTTTTTGCAGAGACATTTGGATGGTGTGATAGTCTAAAAAGTCCTGGTACAGTCCATCCATGATGAATACCGTTCGGCGGGAGTTGTCCGTCTTGGTGGACTTCACCGTCTCCACGCTGGTCGAAGTCTCCACAGAGTCGTCAAAGTTGCGCAGACGGTTTCTGGTCTCGCAGACTTTGAACGAGCGGCCTTCCATGGGTCACATCTTTCAGGGGGTAATCCTAAACTGCTCCAAGTGTGCTACCAACTTCGCTATATCCTCTTTCATTTGAACCCTATCTGTGCTCTCCAGCAAATCACCAGAATACCTTCCCAGAATAAGGTAATCGAGTGAAACATGAAATAGATTTGAAAGTTGTATGAATAAATCAACAGAGCATCCTTTTTTGCCAGCTTCAACGCGGCTGTAGAAGCTTCTGTCGATATTCAGCGCTCCTGCGACCTGTTCCTGAGTAACTCCGCTTTTGATGCGGATTTGACGAATACGCTCTCCGCTCTTTTTTATATCGTAATTCATATGTATAATCTCCAATCTCGAAATTTGGGGTGTGCGGGCCGAGATTGGATGTCACGGATATTTTGCTATGTATGGACTCCACTGCGCGAGAATGGACGGGTAATGACAGAAACACCATTTCCCGACTAAATGTGAATGTTTTGTAAATTGTTCCGGCGTTTTCTTTCTGTTTAAAGAAAATCTGCTCGGGGAAATCAAATAGTTCGACAGCTTATCCCAGCATCCTCTAAAAATTGATAGGGGATGTTGGGATAAGCTGTCGAATAAAAAAGAAGGTGCAGACAACCTTGCGATTGCCTGCA
>CAZCFU010000535.1:0-1094 GCA_964498005.1 uncultured Oscillospiraceae bacterium
TGCCTCCGAATTGAGCCAGCAGGATCTCAAAACGGCATGGGGCAAGGATTTCTGGAACGAGAAAACCATACGAAAAATTCTCAAAAACGAGAAATATATCGGCAATTCCCTCTGTCAGAAAACTTATACCACCAGTGCGTTCCCCTTTGTCCGGCAGTACAACCATGGGAACGCTGACCAATATTATACTGAAGGCACACACCCTGCGATCATTACAAAAGAGACATTTGAGAAAGCGCAAGCGCTTCGTAAACGGCGGGCATGGCTTGGACATGAGTCATCAATGGCCTATCCCCTAACGCTAAAAATTGTCTGTGGCAAATGTGGTTCCCGATTCGACCGCCGCCGCACAAAAAACGGACTTGTCTCCTGGGTATGTTCCAAACACGATGATCACGCTGCGGACTGCCCAATGGGTCGCATCCCGGAACAAGAAATCTACTCCGCCTTCGTGCGGATGTACAACAAGCTGAAGCATGGCGAGGACATCATCCTGAAGCCTGCTCTGGCCCAGCTGGATGATCTGAACGCCGCCCTCCAGCGGGACAATCCCGCCATGCTGGCGGTGAACAAGGCCATCGCCGATGCCTCCGAGCAGAGCTACAAGGTTACCGTCCTCCAGACCCGAGGGCTGCTGGATGCGGACGCCTGTACAGCCAAACTTCAAGCCATCCATGCTCAGATTACGGAACTGCGCCGGGAACGCCGCCGTCTGCTGAAAAATGAGGATCTGGAAAATGTGATGGAGGCCCTGCGCCAGACAGCGGACACGATCCATGATGGGCCGGATCGGCTGGAGCACTTCGATGAAGCCCTGTTTACCGACCTGGTGGAAAAGATCATAGCGGAGTCCCAGACCCGCATCCGCTTCCGGCTCCACGGTGGCATTGACCTGATGGAGCATCTCCGGGAGGTGACACGATGATCAACCGGAAGAATTTGTACGGCTACCGCATCGAAAACGGGGAACTGACCATCGTACCCCAGGAAGCCACCACGGTAGAGCGGATCGCCACACTGTATATCGCTGGAGCATCTTTCCAAACCATTGCGGACAGCCTCAACAAATCCGGCACCTCGTTCAGCCCGGAGGC
>CAZCFU010000536.1:0-1086 GCA_964498005.1 uncultured Oscillospiraceae bacterium
CCACCTGGGGCTGCTGGCCCACGCCGCCGAAGATGACGGCGGAGCGCAGGGGCAGATTGCGCCCGTAGGATACGAAGCTGTCCTGGATCTGGATGGCCAGCTCCCGGGTGGGGGTCAATATGAGGGCCCGGATCACCCGGGGCTTGGGCAGACGTCCATTGAGCCGCTGGAGGATGGGGGTGGCAAAGGCGCAGGTCTTGCCGGTGCCGGTCTGGGCGCAGCCCAGCACGTCCCGCCCCGCCAGGGCGGGGGGGATGGCCTTGCGCTGGATGGGGGTGGGGTCGGTGTAGCCCTCCTGGGTGAGGGCCTTGAGGATGGGGGCGGTGAGCCCCAGATCACGGAAATTCATAAACCTTTCTACGTCCTTTTGTTATTATAAGCTTCTTTCACTGCTTCCACGGTCTCCATCAGGCTCTGGCCCCTGACGGGGACGGTGATGTGGGCGCACCGCTCGTACAGCGGGGCCCGGTACTGGTACACATCGGCCAGGGTCTGGCCGGGCTGGAGGGCGATGCCCCGGGAGGACAGGTTGCGGATGCGTCCCGTCACCTCCTCCAGGGACAGCTTGAGGTAGACCACCGTGCCCAGCCGCCGCATATGGGCGATGGACTCCTCCCGGCACACACAGCTTCCCCCCGGGGCGATCACCGTGCCCCGGCAGTCCAGGGCGCGGATGGCGTCCCGCTCCAGGTCCAAGAACCGCTCCACCCCCCGGCTGTCGATGAGCCGCTGGAGCAGCGCGCCCTCCCGCTCCTGGATGAGCAGGTCCACGTCGAGGAAGCGCAGGCCCATGGCCTTGGCCAGCACCACGCCCACGGTGCTCTTGCCCGACCCGGGCATCCCGATCAAAATGATGTTATCCATTCCGACGCCCCCTCAGCCCTGTGTGGCGGAACATAATCGTAATATTATACCAAATAAAACTCTCCGGGGCAAGGCTCAGGGACGCCTTAGGCAAAAAAAGTATCTATCCGGATCGGATAGATACTTTTTTCAGCTTGATTTTCGGGTCTCCCGCTCACCAGTGGCCCTGATCGGTGCTTCTCATCCATACGGTTCGGTTGCCCGCCTGGAGGTTGTACAGCG
>CAZCFU010000537.1:0-1084 GCA_964498005.1 uncultured Oscillospiraceae bacterium
TTTTTCGCCGTGAGCTACATCATCGCTTTGGTCACCTGCTTTATCTGCGACCTGGCGGTGTTCCATACGCTGGACTGGTTCTGGATCGTGCTCACCTCCATAGCCCTGTCCTTCTGCTTCACCAATCTGCCCTTCCTGGTGGGACGGAACAAGCTGCCGATCTGCCTGGGGGCGGCCAGCGGGTGCCTGATCCTCCTGCTTTTGTCCTGCTGGATCTATGTGGGCGGCTGGTGGATCATCGGCGGACTGGCCATCACGGCGGTGTCTCTGGTCCTGCCCTGGGGCTGGTGGGCGGTCTGGCGGTTTTACGGAAAGCGCGTCCCGCCGCTGTGTATGGCGGTGCTCACCGCATGGCTATTCCTCCTGCTGACCGTGATCTGGGTCTTCGCGGGAGGGAACTGGCTGTTCTCTCTGGCGTTTCCCCTGGCGGCGGCGGGAACGGCGTTTTTGTGGGCGGGCTTTGCCGCCATATACTGGCTGCCTTCGGGTCCATGGCTGAAGACTGGGTTGATCGCCCTGCTGGCCAGCTTTGCCACGCCAGTGTTCAACTCCCTGTGCGATCTGCTCATTGAGGATCAGCAGGGGCCCCGGTTCTGGGATTATTTCTCTGTGGGCGATATGCTGGAGCGGCGGGGCGCCGGAGATGTCTCGTGGGTCAATCCCCTGATTTTCCAGCTCATGCTGGTGTGCTCCATCGCTCTGATCGCGGTGGGCGCGGCAGTGGAAATGAGGCGGAGAAAGCAGGCGTAAAAAGGGCGCCCGGCCGCGGCCGGGCGCTTTTGCGCCTGGGCGCCGCGCCCAAATTCCGGACACAGGGCCGGTTCTCCGGCATCCGCTGCGACCCATAGCTTTTTACGCCCATAGCGGGGCGGGGACAAACTTACCCATTGACAAACCCATTCCGGTGTGGTATGATAACAAACGACCCTGGACGGTCGGAAGACCGTCAAATCCGTCGTTCGGCGGGCAGCCGGAAGGCTAACCCTTCGGCGAATGACGATTTCCCAGGACGGCGACGGCCACCGATTCGGAGAGATGTCCGAGTGGTTTAAGGAGCCGGTCTTGAAAACCGGTGACCCGAAAG
>CAZCFU010000538.1:0-1083 GCA_964498005.1 uncultured Oscillospiraceae bacterium
CGATGGCTGAATATTTCCGTGATAAAGGCGGAAAGGACGTATTGTTATTCATTGACAATATCTTCCGTTTTACACAGGCAGGTTCCGAGGTGTCGGCGCTGCTTGGACGTATGCCCTCTGCCGTAGGTTATCAGCCTACACTACAGACAGAGATGGGTGCTCTTCAGGAGAGAATTACATCTACTAAGAACGGTTCAATTACATCAGTTCAGGCTGTATATGTGCCTGCGGACGACTTAACAGACCCGGCGCCGGCAACAACATTTGCGCATCTGGATGCAACAACGGTTTTGTCCAGAGCAATTGTAGAACTTGGTATTTATCCGGCAGTTGATCCGCTTGAGTCTACATCCAGAATTCTGGATCCAAGAGTAGTTGGAGAGGAACATTATCAAGTGGCAAGAGGTGTGCAGGAAATCCTGCAGAAGTACAAAGAATTGCAGGATATTATTGCAATTCTTGGTATGGATGAACTTTCTGAGGAAGATAAACTGGTTGTTTCCCGCGCAAGAAAGATTCAGAGATTCTTATCTCAGCCGTTCTTTGTAGCAGGACAGTTTACCGGACTTGAAGGTAAATACGTACCGATTGCAGAAACCATCAGAGGGTTTAAGGAAATCCTTGAAGGCAAGCATGATGAGCTTCCGGAGAGCTATTTCCTGAATGCAGGAAGCATTGATGACGTACTTGCCCGCGCGAAATAAGGGGGACTTGTATGGCTGAAAATGATAATAAGTTTACATTAAAAATTATTACACCGGATAGAACTTTTTATGAAGATCAGGTGTCAATGGTAGAATTTAATACCGTAGAAGGCGAAGTTGGTATTTTCAGACAGCATATACCTATGACAATGATTGTTGCTCCCGGTATTTTAACGATCACTCAGGACAATGAGGTTAAGGAAGCTGCTTTACATGCAGGCTTTGCGGAAGTTTTACCGGAGCAGGTTACAATTCTTGCAGAAATAATTGAATGGCCTACAGAGATTGATGTAGACCGTGCACAGGAGGCTAAAGAGCGCGCTGAAGGCCGAATCAGGGAAAATGCACCCGGAACGGATATGAAACGTGCCGAGATGTC
>CAZCFU010000539.1:0-1082 GCA_964498005.1 uncultured Oscillospiraceae bacterium
CAGGCTGGTGACGTGGCGGTGGTCACGGATGTTGTCGGCGGAGCGGCCATAGAGGGGGATCGCCGCCGCCGGGTCAAGGGTCAGGGGCTTATTCCCGCCGTTGGTCAGGGTGATCTGCATGATCTCCACCCGGTTTTTCCCCGCCGGGACGAAGCTGAGCACGTCGGCCCGCAGGCCGCTGGCGCGGTGGGCGCGGGAGACGTTCTGCCACAGCAGTCCGCCCGTCAGCACGGCCTCCTCCTCGTCCGGCGTGAAGCGGGCCCCCTGCTGGGGGGCGCTCTGCCCGGTGACGGACCAGGGCTCGCCGTCGATCCTCACCCAGAAATTCCGGCTGGCCCTGCTCTCATGGAGGGTCTCGGCGCTGGCGGGGGCAAGGAGGAAGGTGTTCTGTCCCGTCTTGCAGTCGCCGGAGAGCAGCGGCGTCACGCTGGACATCATCCCGCCCTCGTTGGCCAGGGGGAAACAGGCCCCCGAATATCGTTGGGCGTGTTCCAGAGTGAAATCACCCAATTCATTCAAAAAGTTCAGTGACATACCGCCGCCGCCTTTCGTCGTTTGATATCCTTATTGTACCGAAAGGCCGGGGAGAAAAAAGCGGGATGGATTTTATAGCGGTGTCATTTTTTCTCAGGGGATACCGCGGCGCGAAAAACTCCCGCCCCAGACCTATGCGGACTGGAACGGGAGCGTCTTGGCGTCTTATCGGGACGGCATCTGGAATCCGGCCAAAGGAAGCGCGGCCTTTGTGACAAAAATTTTTCGACAGTTTTATGCTTCGTCTTTCGGATCGTTTTGTTGGAGCAGCAGGGCGGCTTTGCGGTACTCCGTGGGGGACAGGCCCACCGTGCTCTTGAATACCTTGAGGAAGTGCTTTTCATCGGAAAAGCCCACATTGCGTCCGATCTCGTTCACCCGCCAGTCCGTGGTCTCCAGCAGGCGCTTGGCCTCGTCGATGCGCAGCTTCTGGAGGTAGCCGACAAAGTTTCCGCCGGTGTACTGCTTGAACAGCAGGCTGAACAGGGAGTAATTCATGGACACATGGTTGCTCACCACCGCCATGTTCAGCGGCTCCCGGAAGTGCT
>CAZCFU010000540.1:0-1082 GCA_964498005.1 uncultured Oscillospiraceae bacterium
GATGGAGTTCTTGTTGGCGCCCACGGTGCCGTCGCCGCCCAGGCCCCAGAACTTGACCTCGATGGTGCCCTCGGCCGCGGTGTTGGGGGAGGGCTTCTCCTCCAGGGACATATTGGTGACGTCGTCCACGATGCCCAGGGTGAACTGGCGCTTGGGCTCGGCCTTGGTCAGCTCCTCGTACACAGCGAACACGCTGGCGGGGGGAGTGTCCTTGGAGCCCAGGCCGTAACGGCCGCCGATGACGGAGATGTCGGTGCGGCCCGCGTTGGCCAGAGCGGTGACCACGTCCAGGTACAGAGGCTCGCCCTGGGCGCCGGGCTCCTTGGTGCGGTCCAGCACGGCGATCTGCTTGCAGGTGGCGGGGATGGCGGCCAGCAGCTTGTCGGCGCGGAACGGGCGGTACAGGCGCACCTTGATCAGGCCCACCTTCTCGCCGTGGGCGTTCAGGTAGTCGATGACTTCCTCGGCCACGTCGCAGATGGAGCCCATGGCGATGATGACGCGGTCGGCGTCCTCAGCGCCGTAGTAGTTGAACAGCTGGTAGTTGGTGCCCAGCTTCTCGTTGACCTTGCCCATGTACTTCTCGACGATCTCGGGGACGGCGTCGTAGTACTTGTTGCAGGCCTCGCGATGCTGGAAGAAGATGTCGCCGTTCTCGTGGGAACCGCGCATCACGGGATGCTCGGGGTTCAGGGCCCGGGCGCGGAAATCCTCGATGGACTTCCAGTCCACCATCTCAGCCAGATCGTCGTAATCCCAGATGGCAACCTTCTGGATCTCGTGGGAGGTGCGGAAGCCGTCGAAGAAGTTCAGGAAGGGCACGCGGCCCTCGATGGCGGCCAGATGGGCGACGGCGGCCAGGTCCATGACCTCCTGGACGTTGCCCTCGGCCAGCATGGCGAAGCCGGTCTGGCGGCAGGCCATGACGTCGGAGTGGTCGCCGAAGATGTTCAGCGCGTGGCTGGCCACGGTACGGGCGGACACGTGGAACACGCAGGGGAGCAGCTCGCCGGCGATCTTGTACATATTGGGGATCATCAGCAGCAGGCCCTGGGAGGCGGTGTAGGTGGTGGTCAGGGCGC
>CAZCFU010000541.1:0-1081 GCA_964498005.1 uncultured Oscillospiraceae bacterium
CGTAGCCGATGTTGGTCAGGTTTCCGGCGATGGGCATGATGGCGGAGGAGTAGTAGCCGGCCTGGCTGGCCGCGTCCCGGAATTCCTCGTTGAGCGCGCCGAACTGGCCCTTGGCCTGCTCCTCGTGGTTGAAGGCCTTGACGACTTTGAGGCCCTCGATCATCTCCTGGATGTTGCCGTTCATGGCGCCCAGGGCGGCCTGCTGCCGGGTGTAATGCTTCCGGCTGCGCTTGCCGAAGAAGCCGAACACCGCCGTGATGCCCACCAGCATGACCAGCGACACCAGGAACAGCATGGGGGACAGCCGGATCATCATGACCACAACGGCCACGAAGGTGACCACGCTGGAGAGCAGCTGGATCACCGAGTTCTGGAGGGCCATCTGCACGTTGTCCGCGTCGTTGGTGAAGCGGCTCATGAGTTCGCCGTGGGTATGGGCGTCGAAGTAGCTCAGGGGGAGCTGCTGGAGCTTGTCGAACAGCTCCCGGCGCAGCTTGTTGCAGCCCTTCTGGGCCAGCTGGGCCATCAGATTGGCCTGGACGTAGAGGGCGGCCGCCACCAGCAGGTAGATGAGCACCAGCTTGACGCAGTTTTCCGCCAGCCCGGGCCAGTCGGTCTGTCCCGCGGCCACGGCGGCGGCGATGCCGTCGATAATGGGCTTCTGCATATAGGTGGCCTGCACGTTCAGCACGGCCTCCGCCACCACGCACAGCAGGGCGGCGATGAGCAGGACCGGCCTGGCGGCGATGTATTTCACCGTGCGCAGGGCGGTGCCCTTCAGATCCTTGGGCTTGCCGAAGCCGCCGCGGGGCCCGCGGCCGGGGCCGCCGCCGTGAGGGCCGCGGGGTCCGCCCATGGGAGGGCCGCTTGCGGGCCGTCTGTTCTCAGCCATTCTCAGACCCTCCTTCCTGCTGGGAGTCGTAGATTTCCTTATAGATCTTACTGCTCTTCATCAGCTCGTCGTGGGTGCCCACGTCGGCCACGGTGCCCTCGTCCAGCACCACGATCTTGTCGGCGTACTGCACCGAGCTGATGCGCTGGGCGATGATGATGACGGTGGTGTCCTTCAGGTTCTCCCGGA
>CAZCFU010000542.1:0-1074 GCA_964498005.1 uncultured Oscillospiraceae bacterium
CGCGATGGCGAGATGCCCGCCTTCAAAGAGTTGTGCCCCAAGGTGCTGGCGGAGCATGCGGATGAATTGCTTTTGGAGGCGGCTGGCCGCCCCGGCGATGTGGGGGGCAGGATGATGGCCCTGGTACTGTCCAATCAGGTCCGCTTTTCGGAAGAAGTTTACCGTACTGCCTGTCAGAAGGCAATCGACATTGCGGATGGGGACCGGACTCAGCTTCTGCTGGCGGCGGCAGATCACTACGTGGAGGATCTGTCCCAGTCCTTCCGCGGGGAGGTGGCCAGCTACGCCTATCGGGACCAGCCATGGATCGCACGCGAAATCGTGAAGAAGTGCAGCCCGGAGCAGATTGCCGCCGCGCCGTCCGATCTGCTGATTGACTCGCTCCGGCAAAATGATCATTCCACGGCCTGGAGGTTGGCCGAGGGAGGCATCAATACGGATACCTGTTTTGCGGACATCGCCGCCATCTGTAAAGGAAAAGGTATGGAACGAATGGCGATTGATCTGTTGCAGCAGGGAGCCAAAGTCAGCCAAGGCAACGTCTATGCGCTCCACTCCTGTATCCAGTATGAATGTCCCGAGCTGGGAAAGTTCCTGCTGGACCAGGGGATGAATCTGGATCACTATAAGGAGTGGGCTGTGCGGCAGAGCTCCTGTCTTCGGAGCAACGATACTCTGGCATCGCTGGAGGAACACTGGAATGAGCTTCAGGCACAAGAGGCTGTGGAGCAGGAGCCTGTGGAACAGGAGCAGGAGCAGGGCCCTGAGATGGGGGGAATGAATTTTGGCTGATCCCATCACCATGGCCAGGATGGCCCTCCTGCTGGGAGACGAAGAAAACCGAAAGCGGCTGGGCTGGGTGGTCGCGGCCATCCTCTCCCCCATCATCGTGGTGATTGCCCTGCTGTGCGTTCTAGGCTCCGGCACGGCCAGCCACAATATCTCCGCCGCACAGCTCTGCTTTCAGAGCGGCGAGATTCCCGCTGAGGTGCCCGCCGAGTACCGCGTGTGCATTGAGGCAATGCGGGATCACTTCTCTGATCTGGACGATTCCATTGAGGCCCTCGAAGCCAT
>CAZCFU010000543.1:0-1059 GCA_964498005.1 uncultured Oscillospiraceae bacterium
GGACACCTCTGCCCCGGAGTACCAGGCGTTTGAGCGGCAGCTATACGAAAAAGCACTGGAATGGCTTGGTTTTCAAGATATTTTAACGCCCCGGCAGGAGCTGAGTGCGAGAGCGGATAAGATGGCAGAATTAAAGCTGTACAGCCCGCTGTCTGGGGGGCTGACCGACCCGGAGTATGCCGAGATGGAGCCTTTGGACGGCAGGGACCTGGTCGAGTTTCAAGATGTGATTCTTCACGGGATCAAGGATGAGCGGATGCGGTCGGCAGAAGAACGTGGTCTCATGGCCAGCTTTGATGGATCGGACGCTGTGAACGAAAAAGTTGTTTCGATTTTTCCCTCCGTGGAGATAGTGGACGGCGAATTATATGGCGTCGCTGTCTGCCGGATCAGCGGGACGCTCAGCGCCGATGAACTGGCGGAGCTGAAGGAATACTGCCAGTGCCAGTACAACGATTGCTGGGGCGAGGATTTTGCAAAACGTTCCCACAGGACGGAGCAGGGCGATCTGTGTGTCAGCTTCTATATTGACAGCAGCGATTCTATTCTGACAAAAGAGGAACTTGCTGTGGCGAAAACGCCCAGCCGCCCGCGCCAGCCGAAGGACCGGGGTGAACAACATGGAAGATAGCATTCTGGAGCTGTACAGCCCCATCCAGGTGGACGTCATCGACCGCGATGCATCTGACCGTCCCATTCCCTTGGAGGCGATAGTGCCTCAACACCGGCAAGCGTGTCTGAACTGGATCATGGTCGCCTTTTTACTGCTCCAATCTCAGGAGGATGCCCGAAACGCCTTCACTGCCCCTGACCAGGATTGGGACGAAATATGCGAAAAAATCATTTCCGTCACCCGCACGGTGCGTCTGCTGAACGACAGGCTGTATGGCGTTTATACCTGCCGGAGCACAGAGAAACTTGACCCGGATGATGTTGACTCCCTGAAGTGGTACTGCCGGGATCAATGGGAAAACGGCTGGGGCGAGGGGTACGCCCACTGCCCCGGCGAAGGCTCCAGCCTGGGCCTGTACATTCATTTCTGGCACGATCCCATTGCGC
>CAZCFU010000544.1:0-1052 GCA_964498005.1 uncultured Oscillospiraceae bacterium
CTGCCCCACGGCCTGAAAACGCCGCCGACCGAATTTCCTACCCCGGACAATCTGAAACTGGCGGGCATCGACTTCTATCACCGGTACAAGGAGGACGTGGCGTTGTTTGCCGAGCTGGGTTTCAAGGTATTCCGCACCTCCATCGCCTGGAGCCGAATTTTTCCTAACGGCGACGAGGAGACTCCCAACGAACGGGGCCTGCAATTTTATGACGACCTCTTTGACGAGTGCCACAAGTACGGCATCGAGCCGCTGGTGACGATTTCCCACTATGAGACGCCGCTCCATCTGGCCCGCGCCTACAACGGTTGGGCGGATCGCAGGATGATCGGTTTTTATGAGCGGTATGTCAGAACCATTTTTGCCCGTTACAAGGGCAAGGTGAAGTATTGGCTGACGTTCAACGAGATCAACTCCATCTTGGAGTCCCCGTTTATGAGCGGAGGTATCTGCACTCCCAAGGAGCAGCTGACGAAGCAGGATCTGTATCAAGCCTGCCACCACGAGCTGGTGGCCAGTGCTCTGGCCACGAAGATTGCCCATGAGATGATGCCCGAAGCTATGGTGGGCTGTATGCTGCTGAGTATGCCGGTCTATCCTTTGACCCCCGCCCCGGACGATGTGCTGGCCTGCATGGCGGCGGAGCACAAAAACGATTTCTTTGGTGACGTACAGGTTCGGGGCCGCTATCCCGGCTACATGCTGAGATATTTCCGGGAGAACGGCATCGTCATCTATATGGAGCCGCAGGATGAGGAAATCCTGCAAAACACAGTGGATTTTGTCTCCTTCAGCTACTACATGAGTGTGTGCGGCACCGCTGACCCCAATCAGAAGGCCGGGCCGGGCAACATCCTGGGCGGCGTGCCCAACCCGCATCTGAGCGCCAGCGAGTGGGGCTGGCAGATCGACCCGCAGGGGCTGCGCTATGCGCTGAACCGCTACTATGACCGCTACCAGAAGCCGCTGTTTATTGTGGAGAACGGCCTGGGGGCGGTGGATCAGCTGGTTCCGGACGGCGAAGGTTCCTTCACTGTGGAGGACGATTATCG
>CAZCFU010000545.1:0-1051 GCA_964498005.1 uncultured Oscillospiraceae bacterium
GTGCCGATGGAGGTCATGGTCAGCTTTTTCAGGCTGTGGGCATAGGCCACCAGCTTCGAGGCGTATTTCACCGTGATCCCCGGCACCGTCCCCGGGGCAGGCAGCAAAATCACGTCCGCCCCCGCGTCAGCAAATGCCTTGACCTCTTCCTTGGTGAGGATCTTCTCCCCGCCCTCGCCCAGCACGCCGGAGTTGTGCATCTTGCCCGCGGCCAACACGATCCGATCCCCCAGATGCTTGTGGTACAGCTCCAGCGTCTCAATGATCGCTTTGTTCGTCACGCCGGTGCCCGGGTTCCCCGTGAGCAGGATAAAATCCACCCCCATGTCGGCGGCCTTCTTCCCGTTTTCCAGGGTGGCCAGCCGCCCCGGCGTCATGCTCCACATGGTGTCCACCTGGTCGGCAAAGCTCTGCTCCACAGGCTCCAGGTTGATGCCCACCGGACGGCCGGTGAGCCGCTTGACCTCCCGTACTACGTCCTCCGGCGCTACCGGAGGCAGGCCCTGGATCTGGGGATTGTTCACATCGAAAATGTTCAGCAGCAGGATATCGGCCCCAAGGGCGCTGACCAGCTCCGCGTTGGTCACGTCGTTGAGCAGCGGGGTAAAGCAGCCGATGGTCTCGCAGGCCAGCGCCCTCCCCTCTCCCGCGCCGATGGAAAACAGCAGATCGTCCTTGCCCATCTTCTCAAAATCAGAGGCATTGCAGTCCAAAATTCGCTTCGCCATATGAAACGCTCCTTTTCTTTTATTGGTTAAAGATAGTGTCCCAATCTTTTTGATTTTTAATAGTATAACATACGTTCTATTGTTCGTAAAGAGAAAAATCCGGCGCCGCAAAAAAGGTACCGGATTTTTCGTCAGCCATCCTCAGCGGTAGATGGGATACTTCGCCGTCAGCGCCGCCACGCCCGCGCGGATATACTCTGCCTTGGCCTCAAAATCGGTGGCCGCCAGCATAATATACTCAGCCACCTGATCCATGTCCGCCTCCACAAAGCCGCGGCTGGTGACGGCGGGGCTGCCCACCCGCAGGCCGCTGGTCTGGAAGG
>CAZCFU010000546.1:0-1051 GCA_964498005.1 uncultured Oscillospiraceae bacterium
TAAGAAATATGGGGCGTGGCGGTTGCTATGCTCCATATTTTTATGGTAAATGGAGTGGAGAAGTGATATAATCAAATCTACAGTTGATATTTGGCAATTAGCAGAGATTAACAAAAAGGAGAAAATATGGCGGAAGTTACGACTTTGGGGTTAGGCAAAACAATGGAAAAGAAACTCCATTCAGTTGGTATTCATTCAGCAGAAGAATTGACGGAGATAGGGAGTAAGCAAGCGGTTTTTCGGCTGAAAGAGAAATATCCGGGCACTTGTGTTGTTATTCTTTATCATTTGGAAGCTGCTATTCGTGGGATTGAAATGAAACAGCTTGAAGATACTTGCAAAACAGAGTTAAAAGCCTATTTTAAGAATATGGTTTCTAGCTTAGGGGAGAACATAATATAGTGAAAAAGAAAATATTAGAGTGGGAGCCGTATTTTTTTATGTTTTTTGGCTTATTTCATTTACATAGAATATGGGGACTGATAGATAGAAATTCTTATGCCAACTTTTGGATTGGTGTATTGGAAAGTAGGGGATTATTCTATTTTATATTAATGGGCATACTGGCTGTACTCTGTATTTTAGGAATGATTACTTTTGTGCGAAACCGATATAACAACTACTGGTGGAGATGGATATATTTATTTGGTGGTATTTATGTACTGTTCGATTTACTTGCGATTGCGATGGGATTAAAATTTTGGAACAAACTTTTGGTGTGGATGTTTGATGTGAATTCGATGTATTGGAATTATGTATGGTTGTTTTTTATATTGCTTGGTAGTTTTGCTTTTTGTTTGGGGGTTAAATTGCTGATACAAAGAAACAGAACAACTTCAAGCGACAGGGAGGAATAAAAGGAAAATGGTCTGCAAAATAAGAAAATGGAAATTATCGGATGCAAAAGATTTAGCAACAGCCCTCTCCAATAGAAAGATACAAGATAATCTTCGGGATGGATTGCCGTATCCCTATACGGAGCAGGACGGAATAGATTATATTTCTTCCATGATTTCCGCAGATGAAAATGAAACTTTTGCTTTTGCAATTA
>CAZCFU010000547.1:0-1049 GCA_964498005.1 uncultured Oscillospiraceae bacterium
CAGCCGCCGGGACAGCAGGGATTTTACATTGTTCCGGCTCTTGCCCTTTATGCTGGCCAGCAGGAAGGGGAGCAGGGTGGTGGGTTCGCTGACTGTATAGACAGGGGCCTCGGCCCGGCGTTTGTTGTTGTGTTCCATAGAAACCGCCTTTCTGGACTTCCCGCCCTATGGGAGGGGAGCCCTATCATCTCTGACATTGTACCACGGCGAAGGGGAAAAGTCCATGAAATTCCGGCGGGACAAGCAAGACCGGCTTTTTATCATCATAAGCTTCCCAGAGGTGATGCGTCGTGAGAGAAAAGGAGGGCCTGCTGCTCCGGATGTCCCGAATGTTTGATCTGCCCGCCGACGCGCTGGCGGGAGAGCCCCGGGTGGAGGTGGTGGGGAACAGCGAGCTGCGTATGGGCCCCCACCGGGGCATTCTGGCCTACGGAGAATCGGAGATCCACATATCCGGTGGGTCGTTGGTGGTGCTGGTGCGGGGCAGCGGCCTGGAACTGCGGGCTATGACCGCGGAGGAGCTGCTCATCACGGGAACCATCACAGCCGTAGAATTTGTGAGGTAGGATTATGAAGAAGCTTATCAACCTGCTGCGGGGATATGTGATACTGGAAGCGGTCGGGGCCTTCCCTGAACGGTTGTTGAATCTGTGCGCCCAGAACCGGCTGCAATTCTGGAAGCTGCGCTGGATCGACGAGACCAGCTTCACGTTCCGCATTGCGCTCAGCGATCGGAAGCGGCTGGACGAGCTGGCCCAGCGCTCCATGTGTCAGCTCACCGAGCGGGGCCGCCGGGGGGCGGCGGTGGAGGCGGAGCGGATCATTGAGCGCCGGTGGGGCTTTTTGGCGGGGCTGGCGGTGTGCTTTCTGGCGGTGAGCTTCCTGTCCCGGTTCCTGCTGGTCATCGAGGTAGTGGGCAATGAGACTACCTCCACCGCCGTCATCCTGTCCCAGCTTCAGCGGGTGGGGGTGCGGCCCGGGGTCTATGGCCCTTCCATCCCGGAGAAGGAGGCCGCCAACGCCGCTCTGCTGGGCCTGCCGGAGCTTTC
>CAZCFU010000548.1:0-1043 GCA_964498005.1 uncultured Oscillospiraceae bacterium
ACGTACTTCTGCTTGATGGGCTTGAAGTAGTCGTTGACCTTGTTGATGACGTCCTCGTTCAGGCCGTTCTCGATGCCGTACTGCTCCATGGCGTAGAACATGGTCTCGGTGGCGGGCTGGCTGGTGCCGTTGGAGAAGCAGGAGGTGGCGGTGTCGATGACGTCCACGCCGGAATCAATGGCTTTCATCAGGGTCATGTAAGCCATGCCGGTGGTGCAGTGGGTGTGCAGGATGATGGGCATATCGCCGATGGCGTCCTTGATGCCCTTGATGAGGCCCTCGGCCTCATAGGGGCTCATGGTGCCCGCCATGTCCTTCAGGCAGATGGTGTCGAAGCCCATGTTCTTGAGCTCCTTGCACATCTCCACGTACTTGGCCACGGTGTGCACTGGGCTCTGGGTGTAGGAGATGCAGCCGGAAGCCACGGTGCGCTTGTTGGCGTACTTCTTGGTGGCCTCCAGGGCGGTGGTGATGTTGCGGAAGTCGTTCAGGGCGTCAAAAATGCGGATGACGTCGATGCCGTTCTTGATGGACAGCTCCACGAACTTCTCCACCACGTCGTCGTGGTAGTGCTTGTAGCCCAGCAGGTTCTGGCCGCGCAGCAGCATCTGCAGGCGGGTGTTGGGCATGTTCTTGCGGATGTTGCGCAGACGCTCCCAGGGATCTTCGCCCAGGTAGCGCAGGCAGGAGTCGAAGGTGGCGCCGCCCCAGCACTCCACCGAGTAGTAGCCGGCCTTGTCCATGGTGGACAGGATGTCGGCGTAATCGGAGTAGGGCAGACGGGTGGCCATCAGGGACTGGTTGGCGTCACGTAATACGGTCTCCGTGATCTGAACCTTTTTCTTCAAATTGGATACACCTCCAAATTTCTCTTGAACCATATCATCGCGTTGGGACAGGGGCGCCGCGCCTTTGCACAGCGCCCCTGCCGCCAGCTTATTGAAGTGCTAAATGGGGGGAGATTACACCTTGGGACCGGCCTCGACCAGGGCCTTGCCGGCGTCGTTGCCGGTGTACTTCACGAAGTTCTTCACGAAGCGGCC
>CAZCFU010000549.1:0-674 GCA_964498005.1 uncultured Oscillospiraceae bacterium
GTCAGACGCGCCTGTTCGTAGGCGGCGATTGAGGCTTTGTATTTGCGTCTGTTTTTTCCGAAGTCGAATATCGTGCCGGTGATATTGCCTAAAAGATAGCTGAACGGCGACTTGAAGATATTGGCGACTTCGTCGTTTTCCCAACCTCCGGTCACAGCTACGCGGATACGTGGGAACTGATTGCTGTAAGCGACACCACATGACGCGAGCGCGGCTTTCAGCTGCTGCTCTGACGCGCGTATGTCAGGACGGCGTTCGAGCAGAGTTGACGGCAGACCTATCGGCAGACGGTCGGCGAGATTCTCGCTGAGCGTCGAGTTGCTGAGATCAAAAGTCTCGCCGGGGAAAGCTCCGACCAGCAGAGACAGGGCGTTTTTGGCAACTTCGATGCGTTGCTCCAGATTTGGAACTATGGCGGCGGTGGTCGCATACTCCACCTGAGCCTGCTGATAGACGGTTTCTGATGTCAGACCGCCTTCGAATCGCAGTTTAGCCTTGGCGAGAGCTTCCCGACGGGTGGCGAGCGTCATCTTGACGATGCCGAGCTCGTTTTCAAGAGCCACGAGGTTGAAATAAGCCGACGCTACTTCAGCCACGATAGTCATCTGCATGGCGCGCATATTCTCGACCGTGGCGAGGAAGCGGGCGCCTGCGTTCTGCTTGGAGTAGCTGAG
>CAZCFU010000549.1:684-1028 GCA_964498005.1 uncultured Oscillospiraceae bacterium
GTGCCTTTGACGCTTAGCTCCGGGTCGTTTGAATATTTCTCGCCGTAGTAATCGTTGGTTTCCTTTGTCGCGCCGACGATGCCGCTGACTACGGGCAGGTAATTCAATTTCTCCACGCCGTAGAGTTGTCGCAGCTCCTCGACCCTGGCGGCAGCCTTGAGCATGTCGCGGTTATTTTCGAGCGCACGTCCGATCAGCGATTTGAGAGTGGGGTCGGTGTAATATTCCCACCACTGCAAATCAGAGAACGACAGTGAGTCGGTGTAACCTTTGACTGTCTCGGCCGGGAGGTCGAGTGACGGTTTTTTCAGATTCTTTACGCCGGAGCATGATCCGGTAGCGGC
>CAZCFU010000550.1:0-1026 GCA_964498005.1 uncultured Oscillospiraceae bacterium
GTGGTGTTCAGCCACAGGGCCCCTTCCTTTTCATACGTCCAGCCCTTTTCGGTGAGCAGGGCCACCGTCTCGGCCACGTAGCCGGTGTCGTGCAGCTCCGACTCAAAGAACCACTGGTCGTACTCGATGCCGTACTTGCGCAGATCGTCCTTCATCTTGGGGATGTTGCGCTCCAGGCCGAAGCGGCTCATGTCGTCCAGCCATTTGTCCTCGGGGGCGTCCTTGTAGGCGTCCCCATGAACCTCATAGAACGCCTGGGCCAGCTCCCGGATGTCCTCGCCCTGGTAGCCGTCCTCGGGGAAGGGGTAATTGTCCTCTCCCAGGATGAGCTGCATATACCGGGCGTGGATGGACATGGCGAATTTGTGGATCTGGTTGCCCGCGTCGTTGACGTAGAACTCCTTCCAGGCGCTCCAGCCAGCCCGTGAGAGCACATTGGCCAGGGTGTCGCCCAGCACGCCGCCCCGGGCGTTGCCCATGTGCATGGGGCCGGTGGGGTTGGCGGACACAAATTCCACCATGACCCGCTGGTCCTTGCCCTCATCGCAGGCGCCGTAGGTGTCCGGCTCGGCCTCCACGGCCCCCAGCACCTCGCCGTACCACCGGGGGGCGTAGAAGAAGTTGAGGAACCCCGGCCCCGCGATCTCGGCCCGCTGGAAGAGGGAGCCCTCCAGCTCCAGGTGATCCAGGATGATCTGGGCGATGGCCCTCGGGGCCATGTGCAGGGCCTTGGCCCCCGCCATGGCGAAGGAGGACGCGAAGTCCCCGTTTTTGCTGTCCTTGGGCACCTCCACGGTGCCGTGGATCTCCTGCCCCGCCGGGAGCAGCCCCTGGGCGGCGGCGGTTTCGTAAGCGGCTTGTGTGAGCTGGGCCACCTGTTCCCGGGCGGCCTGGATCAGATTCGCCATGGTAAAAACTCCTTTTCTTGCCCGCCCGTTAATGGCGCAGGGGCGGATTTTTCTTCACGTTCATGCGGAACAGGTTCTGCCCCGCCAGCAGGTTGTCGATCTCGATGGCGTAGTCGAT
>CAZCFU010000551.1:0-1023 GCA_964498005.1 uncultured Oscillospiraceae bacterium
CCTCTATGGCCGCTCCGCCGACAACATCCGTGACCACCGCCACGTCACCAGCCTGCTCCACCGGGTGGAGCTGCGCCCCCACGGCCTGGACGTCACCCCCACCATGACCTTTGACGAGCGGGGCCATCAGCCCGGACAGACCGTCTACCGGGTGTGGGGCGGAGACGAGACCGGCGCGCCCCCGGCGGGCTTCGTGCCCCTGGCGCGGGACTTCGTGGGCCAGGGCAGCTATGACTGGCCGGAGGCCGTGGCGCGTCCCCAGCCCGAGAGGTGGTCGCGCGCGGGGCAGGGGGCCCAGGGAGGCGAGGTAGTGGCGGCCCTGTTCTTCCCGGCCACTACGCTCCTGCCCGGGGAGCGCTGCCGCTATCAGATCGTCCTGGCCGTGGACGACAGCCCCGCCCCCTATCTCACCCCGGACGCCGTGTCCGACGCCTGGGAAGAGACCAAGGAGTGGTGGCAGGCCCAGGTGGGCCAGACCTTCCGCACCGGGGACGACACCTTTGACTCCTGGATGCGCTGGGTGGCGGTTCAGCCCCTGCTGCGCCGCGTTTTCGGGTGCAGCTTCCTGCCCCACCACGACTATGGCCGGGGCGGCCGGGGTTGGCGGGATCTGTGGCAGGACAGTCTGGCCCTGCTGCTCACCGGCTCGGCGGGCGTGCGGGACGATCTGCTCAGCTATTTCGCCGGGGTGCGCACCGACGGCACCAACGCCACCATCATCGGCGCGAAGCCCGGTGAGTTCAAGGCCGACCGCAACAACATCCCCCGGGTGTGGATGGATCACGGCTTCTGGCCCCTGCTGACCACGGCACTCTATCTGGACGAGACGGGGGACGACCGCTTCCTGCTGGAACGGCAGCCCTACTTCTCCGACTGCCTTCCCTGCCGGGGGGAGGGGGCGCCCAGGGAGACGCCCGCCCCGGCCCGATCCGGCACCGTGCTGGAGCATCTGCTCGTCCAGCTCGCCGCCGCCTTTTTCGACGTGGGCGAGCACGGCCATATGCGCCTGCGGGGCGCGGACTG
>CAZCFU010000552.1:0-1021 GCA_964498005.1 uncultured Oscillospiraceae bacterium
GCAAGCTCGCTTGAGCATTGCTGAGGTGCCGCCGATATTGCACTTGTGAAATTGTATTTAACTGTTTCGGTGTTTGTCCTTTTACACCGCCCAGCATTAATCTTCGTAAGTCTCTGCATCCGGGGAGTCAAACGTTAGGTGTCCGGCTTCCTCGCTTGCCCACCATGCCAGGGCGTCCAGCAGTTCGATTTTGGCATTTTCGGCCATTCCTTCCGTCTGCTCCCGGATCATGGTTGTTATCTTTTCAAGTTCCTTACTCATTATCTCGTTATAAAAATATTACCGTTTGGGATAAATTGTCTGATATGGCTTTCGCTTCCAACCTTTTCACCCACAAAAATTAACTCGTGGGTCTCCTTATCAAATTGGACTAATGGAAACCAGTACGCATTAACCCGGCAAGCCTTTACTAATTGCCAATGATTTTCAAGATCAATGCTGTCTGATATTTCCCATTTCCGGCCAACTCTAACACGGTAGCCATCATAACGCGGATATGCAACACCGTTTAGGAATTTGAAAATTTTCTTTTTCATCGGCTCTTAATTAAGTGTAGGATCAATTTCACCACCGGCGGTCAGCTGTTGCATCAGAAGCGCATCAGTCAGCGCATCGACCGCCCGGGAGTCCCTGACTTTGTTGTTAAATGTTGCTATGAGGTTACGCAGTCGCTCCCTCGGTATCTTGTTGAAGTCACTGTAACCGCTGGCGCGCATTGCAATGCCTTTTATTATGCTCAGGCTCTCGGTCTGCTTGGTTTCCCGAAGCCATCGACCGATTGACGCAATTACCTGTTTACGTAGTTTGTCCAGTCTGGCGGTGCCCTGCTTGTCGTCCACCTGTTCGCTCAGTTTCGCGCAAATATCTATGAGCTGGTGTTGGCTCAGGTCGCGGCTGCTCTCAACGCCCCAGCTTGTCAGGATCGCGCGCTTCGCTTCATCATCAAGTCCCAGAACCGTGCAAAGGGTGTGGAACTTTTTCAGGAGTCCGCGCTGTATTTGATCCATAGTTTTATTTTCCT
>CAZCFU010000553.1:0-1017 GCA_964498005.1 uncultured Oscillospiraceae bacterium
TGCCGTGGTTCAGATCCCAGTACAGGTCGTAGGCGCGGCGGGCCCGCTCCAGGCGAACCGTCTCGCCGGTAACGCCATAGTATTCGGCGTTGGCCAGGGCGTAGAACGCCTCGGAGAAATAATACCGCCGCTGGCGCAGGGGCTTGCCGTCCTCAGTGACGGTGAAGTACATCCGATCCCCGGCGGCACGGTTGACGCAGTGCTCCTCCATGAAGTCCAGGCAGCTCCGGCTGGCCTCCAGCCACTCCTCCTTCACGCCGTAGGTGTGGCACAGGAAAGCAAAGATCCATCCGCAGCGCCCCTGCATCCACACGCTCTTGTCGGTGGAGTAGATCTCACCCTTCCGGTCCAGGCAGGTGTACACCCCGCCATGCTCCCGATCCAGGCCGTGCTCCAGCCAGAAGGCGGCGCAGCGGTCCAGCTCGTCCCGCACCCATTGGCGGGTTTGTTCCATTTTTGCCCGATCCATGTTCCGATCCCCATCCTTTCACTTGTGCATCGTGCGCAGTTTGACCGGCTCAGATCCCGCGCAGCTTTGTATAGTTTTACATCCTATATGCGCATTGTACCATCCCAGGGATGATTTTTCAAGAACTATCTTTTATTAAAAAAATTTTCTGCTTTTCGGCAAAAAGACGTGACAGCGCCCCTCTCCCGTGATATCATAGAGGTAATATGCCGAAACCGATCAAGATATGGAGGTTCTGACGACATGAAAAAACACATCATCTGTCTGGGCGATTCCAACACCCACGGCTACTGCGCCGACCCCGCCGACTGCGCCGACTCCGCCCTCCAGCGCTTCAATGAGGACGAGCGGTGGACGAAGCTGCTGCAAAAGGCCCTGGGCGAGGACTATCTGGTGCTTGAAGAGGGCCTGTCCGGCCGCACCACCGTGTTCCAGGACCCGCTGTACGAGGGGCTGGACGCGCTGAGCTACCTCTGGCCCTGCCTAAAGAGCCACGAGCCGGTGAGCCTGCTCATCATCATGCTGGGCACCAACGACAGCAAGGAGCG
>CAZCFU010000554.1:0-1017 GCA_964498005.1 uncultured Oscillospiraceae bacterium
CCATGACGCGCGGCGAGCAGAAGCCGCCCTGGCACCGGCCCATACCGGCCCGGACACGGCGTTTCACCCCGTCCACGCTGCGGGCACCGGGCACGCGGTGGATGGCGTCGATGATCTCGCCCTCGGTGACCGTCTCACACCGGCAGATGACGGTGCCGTAGGCGGGATTTTCCTTAATGAGGGCGGCGTGGGCCTCGTCGTCCAGCCCCTTGGGATCCAGGATGCCCTTGCGTTTCGGGTCGAAGCCGGGATCCTCCTCCAGGTTCAAAATGTCCTTCACGATGCCGGACACCATTTTGCCGATGGCGGGGGCGGAGGACAGGCCGGGGGACTCGATGGCGGCGCAGTCCACAAAGCCGGGCTTGATCTCGCCGATGAAGAACTCGTGGCGGGCCTCATGGGCGCGCAGGCCGGCGAAGCTGGTGATGGTCTGGCGCAGGGGCACGTTCTTCACGGCCATGCCGCACTTGGCGCGCACGTCGTCCAGGCCCGCCTGGGTGGTGGCGGTGCCCTCTTTGTCCTCGATGTCGATGGCGGTGGGGCCCACGATGATGTTGCCGTGGACGGTGGGGGCCACCAGCACGCCCTTGCCGTACTTGCCGGGGAGCTGGAAGATGGTGTTCTTCACGTGGCCCTGGGCCGAGTGATCCAGCAGGAAGTAGTCGCCCCGGCGGGGGACGATGGTCATGGTGTCGTCCGCCACCATGTTGTGCAGCTTGTCCGAGTACAGGCCGGCGGCGTTGACCACAACTTTAGCCTCCACATCGCCCTTCACGGTGGACACCTTCCAGCCGCCGTCGATCTTCTCGATGTTGGTGACCTCGCTGTCAAACTGGAATTTCACGCCGTTGTGGGCGGCGTTCTCCGCCAGGGCGAAGGTCAGCCCGAAGGGGCACACGATGCCGCCGGTGGGGGCGTACAGGGCGGCCACCGCCTCGTCGCTGATGTTGGGCTCCATGGCTACCAGCTCGTCCCGCTCGATGACGCGCAGGCCCTCCACGCCGTTGGCCACGCCGT
>CAZCFU010000555.1:0-1014 GCA_964498005.1 uncultured Oscillospiraceae bacterium
CCGTTCAGCGCCCAGTCGTCGTAGTCCGGGGCGCGGCCGTCGTGGGGCTTGCCCGACCTCAGCGCCCCGCCGATGCCCATGAGGAAGGTGGTGGGGTGATCCTTCACCCACCGATCCTCCCGCTCCTTGGGGGACAGCTCGGGCCACAGATCCTCCAGCTCCTGGGCGGTGACGAAGGACACCTCCCGGTCGATGAGAGGCAGGGTGGTGAGCTGGGGGTACACCGAGCGCAGGGTCTGCTGGGTGTTGGCCAGGGCGCTGACGATGGTTTTTACCACACCCTTTAAGTAGTCCACATTGCGGTCGCGGGGGGCGATGACCTTCTCCCAGTCCCACTGGTCCACGTAGACGGAGTGGAGGTTGTCCAGCTCCTCATCCCGGCGGATGGCGTTCATGTCGGTATAAAGCCCCTCGCCCACGGAAAACTGATAGCGGTGCAGGGCCATGCGCTTCCACTTGGCCAGGGAGTGGACCACCTGGGCGTCCCGGCCGGCGTCGGGCACGTCGAAGGAGACGGCGCGCTCCACGCCGTTCAGATCGTCGTTCAGGCCGGTGGACGCCTCCACGAACAGGGGGGCGGACACCCGGCGCAGGTTCAGCGAGCCGCCCAGATCGTCCTCAAACAGGCGCTTTAAAAGGCCGATGGCCTTTTGGGTATCGTACAGGTTCAGCAGGGGGGCGTACCCCTGGGGAATGACGGTGGTCAACATAGACTTTACCCCTTTACTTGGTGAAAGATAAGTTATTATATACCCCCGCAGAAAAAAATGCAAATCGAATTGTGTTTTCCGGTACGATATGGTATAATTTCCATATATCGCTTTGGCGGACCGGAATTTTCCGGCAGATTGATGATTACTCCAAAGGAGACAAGCCAAATGGTCAAGGATTTTGAAGCCAAGCTCAACGAATACGCCCGCCTGCTGGTGGAGGTGGGCATGAACGTCCAGCCGGGGCAGACCCCCCGCGTCAACACCTCGCTGGACGCCGCCCCTTTGGCCCGCCTGTGCGTGG
>CAZCFU010000556.1:0-1010 GCA_964498005.1 uncultured Oscillospiraceae bacterium
CGCTTCCATTGTCTCTCTCCTCCCTTACTTACCGGTCTTGCTGCCCGCGTGGCCCTTGAAGGTGCGGGTCGGCGCGAACTCGCCCAGCTTATGGCCCACCATGTCCTCGGTGACATAGACGGGCACGTGCTTGCGGCCGTCGTGGACGGCGATGGTGTGGCCCACGAAGGAGGGGAAGATGGTGGAGGCGCGGCTCCAGGTCTTGAGGACCTTCTTCTCGTTCTTCTTGTTCATCTCGTCCACGCGCTTCAGCAGCTCGGGAGCGCAAAACGGGCCCTTTTTGATACTTCTGCTCATCTGTTACACTCCCTCCTTACTTACCGTTGCGGCGCCGGACAATGAACTTGTCGGTGCGGTTCTTCTTCTTGCGGGTCTTGTAACCCATGGCCGGCTTGCCCCAGGGGGTGACCGGGCCGGGACGGCCAACAGGGCTCTTGCCCTCGCCGCCGCCGTGGGGGTGGTCGTTGGGGTTCATGACGGAGCCGCGGACGGTGGGACGCCAGCCCATGTGGCGCTTGCGTCCGGCCTTGCCGATGTGGATGTTGGCCCAGTCGGTGTTGCCCACCTGGCCGATGGTGGCCATGCAGTTCTCACGGACCAGACGCACCTCGCCGGAGGGCAGGCGCACCTGGGCCATGCCGTTCTCCTTGGCCATCAGCTGGGCGGCGGTGCCGGCGGAGCGCACCAGCTGGGCGCCCTTGCCGGGGTAGAGCTCGATGCAGTGGATCACTTCGCCCACGGGGATCTCGGCGATGGGCATCGCGTTGCCGGGCAGGATGTCCGCGCCGGAGCCGGTGGTGACGACGCTGCCGGCCTTCAGGCCCACGGGAGCCAGGATATAGCGGCGCTCGCCGTCCTCATACTCGATGAGGGCGATGTTAGCGGAGCGGTTGGGGTCGTACTGGAGGTTAATCACAGTGGCGTGGCCCGCCTTGTCCCGCTTGAAGTCGATGACGCGGTACTTGCGCTTGTTGCCGCCGCCGCGGTGGCGGACGGTGATGCGGCCGTAG
>CAZCFU010000557.1:0-1010 GCA_964498005.1 uncultured Oscillospiraceae bacterium
AACGACGACGCCAACCGCGCCCTGATGGGCGCCAACATGCAGCGCCAGGCCGTGCCCCTGCTGACCACCGAGGCCCCCATCGTGGCCACCGGCCAGGAGTACAAGAACTGCCAGGACTCCGAGGTCGCCATTCTGGCCGAGGGCGACGGCGTGGTCACCGCGGTGGACGCCACCCATGTCGCCGTCCGCTATGACGGCATGGGCGAGAAGGATTACAAGCTCACCAAGTTCCTGCGCTCCAACCACGGCACCTGCATCAACCAGCGGCCCATCGTGGCCGTGGGCGACCGGGTCCAGGCCCGGGACACCCTGGTGGACGGCCCCTCCACCGACCACGGCGAGATCGCCCTGGGCAAGAACATCCTCATGGGCTTCATGACCTGGGAGGGCTACAACTACGAGGACGCCATCCTGCTCAACGAGCGGATGGTGAAGGAGGACGTGTTCACCTCCATCCACATCGAGGAATACGAGACCGAGGCCCGGGACACCAAGCTGGGCCCCGAGGAGATCACCCGTGACATCACCAACGTGGGCGAGGACGCCCTGAAGGACCTGGACGAGCGGGGCATCATCCGCGTGGGCGCGGAGGTGCGCGCCGGCGACTACCTGGTGGGCAAGGTCACCCCCAAGGGCGAGACCGAGATGACCGCCGAGGAGCGCCTGCTGCGGGCCATCTTCGGCGAGAAGGCCCACGAAACCCGTGACACCTCCCTGAAGGTGCCCCACGGCGAGTACGGCATCGTGGTGGACGTGAAGGTGTTCACCCGGGAGGAGGGCGACGAGCTGTCCCCCGGCGTCAACCAGGTGGTGCGCGTCTACATCGCCCAGAAGCGCAAGATCAGCGTGGGCGACAAGATGGCCGGCCGCCACGGCAACAAGGGCGTGGTGTCCCGCATCCTGCCCCAGGAGGATATGCCCTTCCTGCCCGACGGCACCCCGCTGGACATCGTGCTGAACCCCCTGGGCGTGCCCTCCCGTATGAACATCGGCCAGGTGCTGGAGGTCCA
>CAZCFU010000558.1:0-1009 GCA_964498005.1 uncultured Oscillospiraceae bacterium
TACTACTCCTCCGCCATCATGCCCATCGCCGGAAACCTGACCAACATCGGCTACGCCATCACCGCCATGCTGGGTTCGCTGCTGGCCATCACCACCGGGGGCAGCACCGGCTTCACCCTGGGCTCGCTGGTGGTCTACCTGCGCTACAGCCAGCAGGTCTCCCAGCCCGTCAACCAGATCTCCATGCAGATGACCACCCTCCTGTCCGCCCTGGCGGGCGCGGAGCGCATTTTCCAGGTCATGGACACCCAGCCCGAGGTCAACCGGGGCAAGGTCACGTTAGTCCCCGTGGACAAGGACGCCAACGGCTCCCTGTCCAGGTTCGACCGCCAGGGCCGTCCCCGCGCCTGGGCGTGGAAGGTGCCCCGGAACAGCGGCATGACCCTGGTGCCGGTGCTTGTGGCGGAGGACGGGGAAACCCTCACGGAGCTGGGCCAGGCCGTCCGGGAGGTCAACGGCCTGAAGCTGCTGCCCCCCGGCGAGGACTCCCCGGAGGGGCTCTGGGTGGAGTTCGGCCCGGACGGCACGCTCACCGAGGTCCGGGACTTCACGGCCCTGGCCGCCCACGGCTGGGCGTGGAAGTATCCCGGCCCCGACGGCCAGATGGGCCTGCACCTCATCCGGGGCGCGGTGCGCAACGTCCCCGGCGAGGAGTTCTGTTACGCCGAGCTGAGGGGCGCGGTGCGGCTGAGCCAGGTGGACTTCTCCTATGTGGAGGGTAAGCCGGTGCTGAAAAAAATGTCGGTGTACGCCGACCCGGGCCAGAAGATCGCCTTTGTGGGCTCCACCGGCGCGGGCAAGACCACCGTCACCAACCTCATCAACCGCTTCTATGAGATCCAGGGCGGCTCCATCACCTGCGACGGCATCGACGTGCGGGACATCGACAAGGACTCCCTCCGTCTGAGCCAGGGCGCGGTGCTCCAGGACACCCACCTGTTTACCGGTACCGTCATGGACAACATCCGCTACGGCCGGCTGGACGCCACCGACGAGGAGTGTATCCAGG
>CAZCFU010000559.1:0-1005 GCA_964498005.1 uncultured Oscillospiraceae bacterium
ACCAGGGCCACACCTCCCAAACGCCCTATCTGGAGCCGGACAACTTCATGACCAAACAGGACTTCGGCCATAGCTATTTCCATAACGCCCTCCTGGTGGGGGACGGGGTGGAGGACGTGAAGATCACCGGACCCGGCCGCATCAGCGGCGGCGGGAACCTCACCAAGCTGAACACCGTCATGGATCACCCCTCGGGCCAGCGGGCGGATAAGCTCATCTCCCTGAAACAGTGCCAGCGGGTGGAGATCGGCGGTATTTCTGTGGGGAAAGATTTGTGGTACGCCGAGACTGATACCCCCAACGAGGACGAACCCTTCTACCTGGACGGATCCGGGCAAAACGACGGCCGGGGCATCGGCAATATGCTGCGGCTGGCCGAGGGCGGGCACTTCGCCCTGCTTTGTACTGGCTGCGAGGATGTATACGTCCACGACATCTATGCCGAGAAGGGGGACCAGGTCCGGGATATCCTAGACTTCATGGAATCCAGCCATGTGCGCTGTGAGAATGTTTACGCCGAGGGCGCGGCGGACGATGTGATCAAGCTGGGCTCGGACTGCGCCCTGGGGCGGCCCCGGCCCTGCCAGGATATCCAGGTCCGCAATATCATCGGCGACACCGCCTGCAACCTGTTCCAGATCGGCAGCGAGACCGCCGGGGACATTGAGGACGTGTGGGTGGACAACCTCTATGTGCTGGGCTCGGACAAGGCGGGGTTCTCCATCTCCTGCAACGACGGCGGCGCGGTGCGGAACGTCTTCCTGAACTGCCGCGGCACCCACCCCCGCCGCTCGGTGATGAAGCGCTGCCGGTGTCCCTTCTTCCTGTCCATCACCGGACGGGGGCGCACCGTCGGTGCCCGGGACGGGGGCCGCAATATCCCCCTGGGCCGCATCGAGAATGTAGTCCTCAAGGGGTTTGACGCATCGGACTGCTATGCGGGCAGCGTAGCCAAGCGGCCGGGGCCCGCTCGCTGGATTCCATTTGAAGACCAGTCCCGCACGC
>CAZCFU010000560.1:0-1005 GCA_964498005.1 uncultured Oscillospiraceae bacterium
AACACTCTTGACAAAAGAGGTGAACCTATGAACGCACAAATTCTGGCCCTGGTCAACCAAAAGGGCGGCACAGCGAAAACGACCAGCACGGTCAACCTTGGCGTAGGATTGGCCCAGGCGGGTAAAAAGGTCCTTGTTGTGGATGCGGACCCCCAGGCCAGCCTTTCCATCAGCCTGGGACACCATCAGCCGGACGAGCTGCCCGTTACTCTCTCCGATATGATGGCAAAGGTACTTATGGACCAGCCCATCGCCCCCGGCGAAGGTATCCTGCACCATGCGGAGGGGATCGACCTCATGCCCTCCAACATTGAGCTGTCCGGTATGGAAGTCTCCCTGGTGAACGCCATGAGCCGCGAAACCATCCTGCGGCAGTACCTTGATACGGTAAGAAAGCAGTACACTCACATCCTGATCGACTGCCAGCCCTCCCTTGGTATGCTGACGGTCAACGCCCTTGCCGCCGCTGATCGTATTTTGATTCCCTGCCAAGCTGAATACCTCCCGGCAAAGGGTCTGGAGCAGCTGTTATCCACCGTCTCCAAGGTGCGGCGGCAGCTCAATCCCAAGCTCCAGATCGACGGCATCCTGCTGACGATGGTGGACAGCCGTACAAACTTTGCAAAGGAAATCAGCGCCCTGCTGCGGGAAACCTACGGCAGTAAGCTCAAGGTTTTTGCCAGTGAGATTCCCCATTCTGTCCGTGCAAAGGAGATCAGCGCCGAGGGCAAAAGCATTTTCGCCCATGATCCTGGCGGCAAGGTGGCGGAGGCTTACCAAAATCTGACAAAGGAGGTTCTGAAAATTGAAAAGCAGCGCGAAAAAAGTAAAGCTGGCATCGGTAGATGACCTGTTTTCCACCGAGGAAAGCCGCCAGGACGCTGACCGGGAAAAAGTGGTGGAGATCGCGCTGTCGGAGCTGCACCCGTTCCCCAATCACCCGTTCCAGGTACGGGATGATGATTCCATGAAGGAGGCCGTGGAAAGCGTGAAGGAGTATGGGGT
>CAZCFU010000561.1:0-1005 GCA_964498005.1 uncultured Oscillospiraceae bacterium
GCGGGCATCGACGGCTCCACCATCCGGCAGCGCCTGCGCCGGGCCTACTGTTAAGGGGGGAGACTTTATGGCAAACAGCTATCAGATCGCCGTTCTGGGCGATAAGGACAGCGTCATGGGCTTCAAGGCCCTGGGGCTGACGGTCTTCCCCGCCGAGAGCGTGGAACAGGCCCGCTCCACCCTGCACCACATTGCCAAGGAGGACTACGCGGTGGTCTACCTCACCGAGCAGTTCGCCGCCCAGATGGAGGCGGACATCGCCCGGTACAAGGACGAGCTCACCCCCGCCATCATCCTGATCCCCGGCAAAGAGGGCAGTCTGGGCATGGGTATGGCCAACATTAAGAAGTCCGTGGAACGGGCCGTGGGCGCGGATATCCTATAAGAAGCAGATTGCGACAGAGCAGTGAATTAGAACAGATGTTTCACGTGAAACATTTTCAGAAGGAAGGTATAAAAAGCCTATGGGAAAAGTAGTTAAGGTCTCCGGCCCCCTGGTGGTGGCCACCGGCATGGCGGACGCCAATATGTCCGACGTGGTCCGCGTGGGTCCCGAGCGCCTGATCGGTGAGATCCTCACCATGAACGGCGACTCCGCCTCCATCCAGGTCTACGAGGAGACCTCCGGCCTGGGCCCCGGCACCGAAGTGGTGACCACCGGCTCCCCCATGAGCGTGGAGCTGGGCCCCGGCATGATCGAGAACATCTATGACGGCATCCAGCGCCCGCTGGAGAAGATCATGGAAAAGGTCCACGGCAACAACCTCCCCCGCGGCGTGGAGGTGCCCGCCATCGACCTGGATAAGAAGTGGGACTTCACCCCCGTCGCCAAGGCCGGCGACACGGTGGTGGGCGGCGACATCATCGGCACCGTCCCCGAGACGCCGGTGGTGCTCCACAAGATCATGGTGCCCCCCACTTTGAAGGGCAAGCTGAAGAGCGTGGTCCCCGCCGGTGAGTACACCGTCCGCGAGACGGTGGCCGTGCTGGTCAAGGAGGACGGCA
>CAZCFU010000562.1:0-1004 GCA_964498005.1 uncultured Oscillospiraceae bacterium
ATGGACGGCATGAGGTAGGGCAGGAACGCCATGCTGTTGACGTAATTGGCCCATTTGCTTCGTCGGTTTTTGGCCACGGCGTAGCCGATGAGGGTGCCGATGGTGCCCGCCAGCAGGGCGCAGGTCACGCTGACCAGCATGGTGCCCCTGAAGGCCCGCCAGATGGTGTCGTTGTGGAGGATGCCCTCCTGGCCGTACATCCCGTTTTCCGACACGTTCTCGTCGGTGAGCCACCACTTGGTGGTCAGATTGCTGGTATCCCCGGTGTACAGGAAGGAGTAGTCGCCGGGGTTGGGCAGGAAGGTCTCAAAGGCGAAGGACACGATGGGGAAGATGCTGGTGAAGAAGGTGATGATGACCAGCACCAGGGCGATGACGTACTTGCCCACCTTGCCCAGGTTGATCTTGGAGATCTGGCCGGACTTGCCGGTGACGGTGGTATAGCTCTTCCGGCTGGTGAGGCTGATCTGGTTGAGGAACATGATGGCCACGCCGAACACCATCATGATGATGGCCAGGATGCTGGCCTCGCCGGTGAACTTGGAGTTCATGGACACGTATTTGGTGGACAGGGTGGTCAGATTCAGATAGTGGGGCACCGGGTAGGAGCCCATGGAGCTGCCGAACACCAGCAGGATGGTGGACAAAATGGCGGGCTTCACCATGGGCAGGGTGATCTTGAACATGGTCTTCCATTTGGGCGTGTCCAGGATGGTGGCGGCCTCCTCCAGGTTGGCGTCCATGTTGCGGAAAATGCCGCCGATCAGGATGTACGCGAAGGGGGCGTAGTGCAGTCCCAGCACCACCAGGCTGGGGAACAGCCCTTTACACCACCACAGGGGCATTTTGATGCCGAACATGGCGGCCAGCAGGCCGTTGGAGCCGCCGGTGACAGCGTTGGAGTTGAACATATTCTGCCACACCACCGCCAGCGTCCACTGGGGCATGATGTAGGGGAAGATGAAGATGGAGCTGAGATACTTCCTCCACGCCAGGTTGGTGCG